>CAJQND010000336.1 GCA_905479595.1 uncultured Hyphomicrobiales bacterium | reverse complement strand
TTTTGGTAACGCAGTTTTTTTTCCGATTTGACATAGCGCTTGGCGAAGCAGTGCTCACGATGGGTTCATTGCTGCGCCGTTGCTATCAAACGTGCCGATACGGTTGAATTTGCAGGTGGGCTTCCAGTTACGACATTAAGTGGTATTTTAAATGTAGATTTTGACTCGGGATATGTCACTGAGGTTTCCCTATTCATCTAGGATGGCTAACGCCCCTTCCTCCAGGGCCCCGTTCTTGGGTGAAACTCCCAACTTTGCCCGGAATTTGAGTACGTTGGATAACAATGACCGGGAGGCGAAACACGTCGAAATGCCTTGACTTACGTCAGGCAACTCGCCCACTTCTGGTGTTAACCTGCATGCAACTACCAATTTTCTGGAGCAAAGCTTATGGGCGAAATCGTACTTGCGGCGAAGGCTACCCACGTACCGACAATGCTGCTGTCTGAAATTGACGGCCCCTTGAAGGGCAAACGCCAGGCAGCAATTGATGGCCACAAAGAGATTGGCCGCCGGGCCCGGGCTGCCGGGGCTGATACGGTGGTGGTTATCGACACCCATTGGTTGGTCAACTCCGCCTACCACATCAATGCCAAACCCCATTTTGAGGGGATTTTTACAAGCAGCGAGTTCCCGCAATTCATTCAGGGGCTGGAATATCAATATGATGGCAACCCAGCTCTCGGTGATCTGATTGCTGAAAAGGCCAATGCAAAGGGCGTGCACACGTTATCTCATCAGGTAGACTCGCTTGAGCTGGAATACGGCACGCTGGTGCCTATGCGTTACATGAACGCCGAAAGTGATTTAAAAGTCGTATCGATTGCCGGTTGGTGCACGGTGCATAGTCAGGCTTCATCGCGCAAACTGGGCGAAGCCATTCGCGAAGGCATCGAGGCGAGCGCATCCAAGGTCGCATTGATCGCGTCTGGTTCCCTGTCTCATAAAATCTGGCCAAATGACATCTATGCTGAAAATAACGGCACTTTCACCACCTCCAGCGAATTCAACCAGCAGGTGGATTTGATGGTGCTCGATATGTGGAAGAGAGGCGACATCAAAACATTCCTGAAAATGCTCCCCGAATATGCCGAACATTGCGACGGCGAAGGCAATATGCATGACACGGTTATGCTTTTCGCCGCGCTGGGTTGGGATAATTACCAGGGCAAGGGCGAGGTCGTGACAGAATATTTTCCAAGTTCCGGCACCGGGCAAACAAATGTGATATTCAGCCTTTAGATAAAACCCATTTTGTTTAAAAATTTTCGATGAAAACCAAAAACGACACCGACACGAAAACGATAGAGTTCTACGCCCGCGAAGCGCCGGTTTACACGGCCAGTGGACCAGGTGGTGTAAGCCAGCACCTGCATGGTTTCTTAAAGCGTGTGAAACCTGGTGGCAAAATTCTGGAACTTGGATGTGGTGGCGGGCGCGACAGCCAGGAAATGTTGCGTCTTGGCTTTGATGTCACTCCAACTGATGGCGTGCTGGAAATTGCTAAAATTGCCGAACAACGGCTCGGAATACCGGTGCGTATTCTGCGGTTTGATCAACTGGATTTTTCAGATGAATTTGAAGCGGTATATGCGAATGCAAGCCTGCTGCATGTTCCTTTGCCTTCACTGAGTGATATTCTCGCGCGCGTACATCAGGCGCTTAAGCCCGGCGGATACCATTTTGCAAGTTTCAAATCCGGTGGAACTTCTGGCCGAGATAAATTTCAACGCTATTTCAATTTTGTGTCGCCCGAACAGGTGAACACGGCATATGCGCAATCAGCGACGTGGAAAATGATGAAAATTGAAGAGTATACCGGCGGCGGATTTGAGGGCGGAAAAGGTCCATGGGTGGCGATAACTGCACAAAAACCTATCCAAGCGAATTAACAGAGCTAACGTGATGACATCATACCCGTCCCCGCTTGAAATGCTCAATGGCTGCAAGTTCCTTGATCTTGTTCGTTATGGAGAGGCACCAGAGTATCTGGATTTGCGTGTTCTGGTGCATGAAGCGCGCGTTCAACCTGACCCGGTCCCAATTGACAGCGGCAATAGCGATGTTGACAGGGTTTTCGCTGGAGCCAGGCCAATCTTGACCAAGCCGGGGTATTTCGCGTTTACAATTACATTCGAGAACTACATTGCCTTTGGCATCCGAAATGAAATCTATGCTTTGCCGGAAAAGCACGAAGATTTTCAAAAAGTATTGCGCACTTATGACACCTCCGCATTCCTCGATTATGTGCAAAAAAGCACCAGCGCGACGCCAAACCATCCCGGCCCCTTCACCCATTACGCCCTCATCTGCAGTGACCACGTGTTCGATGTTATCTGCCAAGATAAGCCAGTGGTCACACATGCACTGATTACGCCTGAAGATTTGCAGGCCAACAACTGAAACGACTTACCCGGAAGCGGATTTGTAGTCAGCAAGACGTTGCTTGAAGGTCGCGTTTTCAGCGACTTGCCGATTGACGAGATGCGGCGGTGTTTCACCATTCCTGACCATGAGAACCTGATCCACACATGACGCGCCAATGCCTGCAAAGCATTGGTCGGTCCAGCACAAGGCATGTGGCGTGACAATGACATTGTCGAGTTGCAGGATCGGGTCATCTGCCAGCGGTGGTTCAGGATCAAACACATCCAGCGCCGCCCCTGCGATAACACCCGTTTCAAGCGCCTCGACCAGAGCCGGTTGGTCAACGACCTGCCCGCGCGATGTGTTGATGAGGTAAGCCGACTTTTTCATGAGAGCCAACCGTTCGCCATTGACCAAATGTATTGTCTCAGGCGTCAATGGTGTATTCAGACAAAGAAAGTCACTTTGCGCAAAGACCTGTTCCAAACTGACAAGTTCAATGCCATGGCTATGCGCGAGATCAGGATCAGCCCAGGGGTCATGGGCGATAAGTTTCATCCCAAGCGGTGCGCAAAGGGCGAACATTTCAACCCCGATATTGCCGAGACCGATTGACCCTAACGTGCGGCCCACCAGGCCCGTGCCCATATAGTCTGCACGTTTTGCAAACCCTTCAGGACCCTGACGCGCCAGCCTGTCCTTGTCAAAAAGCTTCCCGGCCAGCGCCAGGATCAAGGTGAGAATTGAAACTGCTACCGGGCGGCGTACACCATCTGGCGTTATGGCAACGCCGATGCCGGCCTTTGAGCAGGCATCTACATCAACGTTGTCAAAGCCAACTCCAAAGCGTGCAACAATGCTCAGGCGTCCATCTTGAGGAATGCTGTCCACATCGAAGCGTACCCCGAGCAATATGAGCGCATCAAACCCGGCAAGTGTGGCCCCATCCAGCCGGCCATTTTCCGCGTCGACGTAATGCATCTCGAAGTTTGGATCATCCTCCAGCGCGTTGAGATCAAACATCGGAAAGGCGGCTGAGCCATCAGAGTTCTTAAAATCTCCAGACAGCGCAATGCGAAATATGCTCATTTCGCCTTCACCTTCCTGGATGACCTGCGGGGCGCGCAGCCGTCACGGATTTCATTGATGCCGGCGATCAGCGCTTGCTGGTAAACCCAGAGATCGCCGGAATAACACAGCACATCATAGCCTTTCCTGTGAAGCGCAACTGCCCCAGCCGCATCGGCTGTTAAACGCCCCAAGGCCTTGTTATGTTTTTTCGCCGCCCGCTCGACCTTGGCTGTGGCTTTGAGGAAGTCCGGATGGTCGAACTGGCCGTTAATTCCAAGCGAACAGCTCAAATCAAAATGACCAACCCACAGACAATCAAGCTCTTTCACCGATGCAATGGCATCGATGTTGTCAATTCCTTCTGCTGTTTCAATCAAGGCAATAAATGCGGTCCGCTTATTGGCAGCCGCCAGGGTCTTGGCCGGATCGCCAGGCACATAGTGATCATGGGCAATATTCAGCGCAACACCACGATTACCCGCTGGCGGGTATTTCATACAGGATACAATGTGCTCGGCTTCCTCTTTTGAACCGACCATGGGCATGATGAGGCCGTCGGCGCCAGCATCGAGAACACGCGCGATATGGTGGGATGCGTTAGATGGTGGCCGCACCAGAGCGGGAATTTTACCGGCGCGCAAATTTATAATTATCTGCTTGGTTTCGGAAATACCAAACCCCGAATGTTCCATATCCAAAAAGATAAAATCGACACCAGCGGCAGCAATTATCTGGCCGATACCAGGTGAGTTAAATTCAAAAATGGAATGCCCGATTTTCAGTTTACGGGATTTGAACAGGCGTTTGAGATTAGGAATGGCCATGTGGGTCTCGTTTGTTCGGCGCGACCATCTAGGTTCGACAATCACGAGGGAATTCAGATTGCCAATTTTGCCCGAGAAATCTATTGCGGTCGAGAGCAACAATCGCGCCATTGCGGTTCGTGCCGGGCTTTGGCTAACGTTCAATTCCCCGCCCCACCACCCACGTCACCGTGGTCAACCTAAATCTTCACTTGCAGTGGAGGTTGTTTGGCCGTGGGGGCCGGCTTTTTCTGCGGCGCTTTCAGCACTGGTTGTTCTTGTCGTTTGAACCATTTCTCGCGCGCGGTCCAGGGACGCCGGGCGTTTGTGCCTTGGGCAGTTTTAATTTCAAATCTGGGTTTCCCGTCAACCCTCGAAATGTAAATCGCATGCATACCGGCGCGTTTTAAATCTTTGCGGCTGATCAAAACCTTTGCGCTGGGGCATGGGCCGCGCATACGGAAACTGACGATGACAATCTGTGCGCTCCGGCATTCTTCATCGAGAATTGCCGGACTGTGCACCAGGGCGATTTTCGCACCGCTGGGTAATGTGGCGCTACACCCTTGGCGATCGCAAACAATTCCCTTTCGTGCCGCGGCTTTCTGCAGGCTGGCGGTATCTCCGAATTTTGCGAGCCAACGCTCGGCGGTATATTTTTCGCTTCGCGCCGTATTGAGGGACAAAAAACCGTTTGCGGTTTTGATCGCAATAAGCTTGCCATCCGCCCCGGCCAAAACATCTGGCAACCGGGTTGATGGGACAATGAGAAAACCAGCGGCAATGACGCCAAGACCAACCAGCCGCCAGCGTGTTTGCCACAAGCTGAGCCATAACAATCCACCAGCCATGACCATTGGCGCAGCTAGCGGCATGGCGGCAAGCGGGCGCACTGCACCGCCCAATCCCGCAACCCAGCTGGCGGCTGCCAACACCAGCTCAAGCCCCTGCCCCATTATCCACAACGGATAGGTTTCAAGCCCAAACGGCATTAACACCAACGCAGCCACCGCCATTGGCATGATCAATGCGCCAACCAGGGGCAAAGCCGCAAGGTTGGCCAACACACCAAATACCGCCACCCGGTTGAACTGATAGGCCGCGATGGGCGCGGTGGCAGCACCAGCGACCAGAGTGGTCAAACCGAGCCCCGCCAGATATCGCCAGGCGCTGGTGAAAATACCGGGCGTATGTTCCTGCATTTTTCGCGCCCGCACTTCCGCGCGCCATTCATAGACCCCCACCAAACACACCACAGCCATGAACGACATCTGGAAACTCACCGACATCACACTTTCCGGGCGCAGCAAAAGGATCACCAAAGCAGCAAGTGCCACATTGCGCATGGTCAGGGCGGGCCTTTCCACCAGCACCGCAATGAACATGATGGAGATCATGATAAATGCGCGTTGGGTCGCCACGCCCATTCCCGAGATGAGCAGATAGAAAAAACCCGATCCGATAGCTGTCAATGCCGCGTATTTTTTAATGGGCCGGGTAACTGCCAGCATCGGGTTCAGTGCTAAAATTGCCCGAACGATCCAGAACACCCCACCGGCAAACAATGCCATGTGGAGACCGGAAATCGCCAGCAGATGCGCAAGGCCCGAACTACGCAACACACCCACGAGTTCCTTGTCCAACCCACTGCGATCGCCGGTGATCAGTGCCGTGGCCAGTGCGCCGGGTTTGCCCGGCAAGGCTGATAAAATACGCATGCCAATGGCTTTACGCAGATTTTCAATTGCAGCAGAAAAACGCAGGCTTTTGGGCATGGCCAACCCGGTGGGCGGCACAATTTTTTGCGGCGCTGAGACACCAAACCCTTGCGCGCCGATACCTTCAAACCATGCGAGGAACTCGGCATCATAGCCACCGGGCCACACGGGCATGCGGCGTGGCAAAAACTTCGCCTTGATAGTGATAAAGCTGCCTGCAAGCGGAGGCCTCTGTTTACCGCGCCAAACCAACCGCAACCGCTTTGGTATATCTGCGGGTTTTAGTCCGTCAATTATAACCGGGCGCACGACCATGCGCGTGCCGCCGCCAGGTCGCGCCGTCGTTTCTTCAAGCCAGCCCTTCACCTCCACATAACCAGCCGGAACAACCATGTTTTCAGGCCCGGCAAGTTCTACCCGCGCTTTTGCAATCACGAACCCTGTGAAAAAGACAACCGCCAAAGCCATGAAAAACCCGCCGCGCCCGCGCATGAGCAGCATAATTCCGCCAATTGCTGCAACCGCCAAAATCGCGACAGCCCAAAGTGGCGGTTCAACCGGTAGAAAGAAATATCCAGCAATCCCGCACGCCATCACAACCGGCAGCCACAAAAACCAGCGGCTGCGCTCGGCTTCCAACGCCTCGCGCAAATGGTCCACCACCTTTTTTGGCAGCGGTTTATGCCGTTCAGGCTCGTTCCCAGCACCGGCCTGCGGCCAGGTATCGGCCGGGAGCCCCTCCACGTGCTTATCTCTCCAACAAGACTGTTCGAGCGCAACCAACCGTGCTATTCACCTTGCCGCACGGTTAATGGCTTAATTCGTCAGCTTACCAGCAATTACTCAAACAATGGAACAGGCGCCTCATGACCACGCCCGTCATCACCCGATTTGCCCCTTCGCCCACTGGCTTTTTGCACATTGGCGGCGCACGCACCGCGCTATTCAACTGGCTGTTTGCCCGCCACCATAGTGGCAAAATGCTTTTACGTATCGAAGATACCGACAGGGCGCGGTCCAGCGAGGCGGCAGTGGATGCAATTCTCGAAGGTCTGGATTGGCTGGGGTTGGACGCAGACGAAGAGCCGGTTTTCCAGTTTTCGCGCGCTGACGCCCACCGCGCCGCTGCAGAGCGATTGGTGGCGGAAGGCAAAGCCTATAAATGCTATTGCAGCCAGGAAGAATTGACTGAAATGCGCGAGAAAGCCCGCGCAGAAGGCCGCCCGCCCGGTTATGATGGCCACTGGCGTGACCGCGACCCGGCAGATGCACCGGCAGGTGTTGATCCGGTTATTCGCCTGAAAGCGCCGCAAGAAGGTGAAACCACCATTCATGACCGCGTTCAGGGCGAGGTCACCTGGTCAAATGATCAACTTGATGATCTGATCCTGCTGCGTTCCGACGGAACGCCGACCTATATGCTTTCGGTGGTCGTGGATGACCATGATATGAACATTACCCACGTGATCCGCGGTGATGACCATCTCACCAACGCAGCCCGGCAGACTCAGATATTTAACGCGCTCGGCTGGGAAACGCCGGAATTTGCCCATATCCCGCTTATTCACGGACCAGATGGGGCAAAGCTTTCCAAACGCCACGGGGCGCTCGGGGTCGATGCCTATCGCGATATGGGTTATCTGCCGGAAGCCATGCGCAATTATCTCGCACGCCTTGGCTGGAGCCATGGAGATGACGAGATCTTCTCAACCGACCAGATGATCGAATGGTTTGAGTTGGACGCCATCGGCAAGGCACCCGCACGGTTTGATTTCGCCAAACTGGAAAGCGTCAATTACACCTATTTGCGCAACAAGGACGATGCCGCACTGGTGGAGGATGTCATCAATCTTTTGCCCCATCTGGAAGGTGGTAACGACATACTGGCGCAAATCGATGACACCAGGAAGGCCCAGCTGACAGCGGCCATGTCGGGATTAAAGGAACGCGCGAAGACATTATGCGATCTTATTACAGGTGCAGGGTTTTTGTTTGTTGAACGCCCATTACCCATGGATGAAAAAGCCGCTAAAGTTCTGAATGATGATGCCCGCCAGGTTTTGGCTGGAATTGCCCCGGCTTTAGAAGCAATTTCGGGTGAATGGTCGCTCGAAACGGTTGAACAGGCAGTGCGCGATTTTGCAGATGCACAAGACCTGAAACTTGGAAAAGTTGCCCAACCCCTGCGCGCTGCCCTAACAGGCACATCTACCTCACCCGGCATTTTCGACGTGCTGGCCGTGCTCGGCCCAGACGAATCTGTCGCGCGCATCAGGGATCAGGCAGCCGGATAACGCAGTTTTCACCGGGTGGGATGCGAAATCATTCCGTCATTACCTGTTTCCGGGGTAGTCTAAACCATGGACGCAGAAGCTGAACCGCGCTTTTTAATTCGGGTCGAGAACGGTCTTTCCGGTATCTCGGCTGAAAACTGGGACGCCTGCGCCCCGGTGGATGAGGCATACAACCCATTTACCTCACACGCATTTCTCCTGGCGCTGGAGCAATCAGGCTCGGTGTGTGCGGAAACCGGGTGGTTACCGCAGCATTTACTGCTGGAAGATGCAGCCGGCGGCATTATTGGTGCCATGGCGTGTTATCTCAAATCCCACAGTCAGGGCGAATATGTGTTCGACCATGGCTGGGCGGATTCCTATGAACGCGCGGGCGGGCGTTACTATCCAAAATTGCAGATCAGCATTCCCTTTACGCCCGCAACCAGCCGCAAGCTGCTGGTGCCAGATGGACCAGAGCAGAAAGAGCGCGAAACCGCCCTCATCTCCGGCGCGGTGGAACTATGTTCCAGGCTTGAGGCCTCATCGGTGCACATGACGTTCATCACCGAGCCGGAATATGATCACCTTGGCGAGATCGGCCTGCTCCAGCGCAAAGACCAGCAGTTTCACTGGCTCAACGAAGGCTACAGCACGTTCGATGATTTTCTCGCCGCACTCTCCTCGCGCAAACGCAAGAACCTGAAGAAGGAACGCATCGCGGCGCTGGAAAATGACATCACCATTGAATGGGCAACCGGCGCAGACATCACCGAAGATCACTGGGATGCGTTTTTTCGCTTCTATATGGATACCGGCGCACGAAAATGGGGCCAGCCATATCTCACCCGGACTTTCTTTTCGCTTGTAAGCGAAGCGATGGCAGATGAGATTTTGCTGATCATGGCCAAACGCGACGGGCGCTACATTGCCGGCGCGCTTAATTTTATTGGTGGCGACACCTTGTATGGACGCAATTGGGGCTGTGTGGAACACCACCGGTTCCTGCATTTTGAGCTGTGCTACTATCAGGCAATCGAGTTTGCCATCTCGCGGGGGTTAAAACGGGTGGAAGCCGGTGCCCAGGGACAACACAAACTGGCGCGCGGTTATCTGCCGGTGCCGACCTATTCTGCCCATTATCTGGCCGACCCCGGCTTGGCGCGGGCAGTGGAGGATTATCTTGACAGAGAACGCCGATATGTCGAACAAGAGATCAACATTCTTCAAAATCACGGCCCATTCAAATCCGCAGGACCCGATAAATGACCGCTTATGACAATGACAATATTTTTGCGAAAATCATGCGCGGGGAACTGCCTTGCGAGAAGGTATTTGAAAACAAGAAAACCCTGGTGATCATGGATATCATGCCGCGTTGCGACGGCCATGTGCTGGTGATCCCCAAAAAACCATCACGCAACATACTCGACATCAAGCAGAAAGACGCCGCCGCCGTGATCAAAACTGCGCGCAAAATGGCCAAGACTGTGTTGAAAGCATTTGGCGCAGACGGGGTTACAATTCAGCAATTCAATGAACCTGCAGGTGGTCAGGTCGTGTTCCACACCCATGTGCACATCATCCCGCGCATGGACGGCGTTCGCATGGGGCCGCCTGCTTCTGAAATGGCCGATGCGGATGTGTTGAAAGCTAACGCAGATAAAATCCGAGCTGTATTGGCGAAAAAATAAACGCGATTTTCCATCACCGCCGCGCCAGCTTGTACTGTGTCCATGATCTTTTTCTGGGAGAACAATTATGACAAAAAAAAGCGCCGTTGCGGATCACTATACCCATGGAGCACTTCTCGATGCCATACGCACAGGCCTTACCGCGTTGGGCAAAACGCCTGATACTGTCTCGATCGATGATCTCGGGCCAATAGATGAGTTTCACATTGGCGGGCGCGTTGCTTCTGAGGAATTTCTGAGCCAGTTACCTCTGGACGAAAACGCCCATGTGCTGGATGTCGGGTGCGGGTTGGGTGGTGGCGCAAGGTTTGCAGCCACGCGCTTTGGCTGCCAGGTTAGCGGCATTGATTTAACGCCGGAGTTTATTGCCACCGGCCAGGCGCTCTGCGCGTGGGTGGGTTTGGAAAACCGGGTTCACCTTCGCCAAGCCAGCGCGCTGGACATGCCGTTTGAAAATGACCAGTTCGACGCCGCCTATATGATGCATGTGGGCATGAACATTCCGGGAAAAGCGGACTTGTTTGCGGAAGTCGCACGGGTGCTTAAACCTGGCGCGCAATTCGGCGTGTATGATGTGATGCGCACAGGAGATGGTGACATGACCTATCCAGTGCCGTGGGCTGCGACTGGCGCGACCAGTGCACTGGCTTCGCCGCCGGAATATATATCTGCACTGGAGAGCGCAGGGTTTGAAGTTGCAACTCCGAGAAACCGTCGTGACTTTGCTCTTCAATTCTTCGCTGCTCTCTCCGCAAAGGTCAACGCTGCCGGAGGGCCACCACCATTGGGCCTGCACGTCTTGATGGGCGAGGACAGGATTGAAATGGTCAAGAACATGGTGAAAAACATCTCCGCAGAACGCATTGCGCCAGTTGAAATGATCGCCCGTAAAATGCGGTAACACGCCGCACATTGCAGTACTTCGTCGCGTGTCGAAGGTTTTATTCGTCCAGACCGGCAAGGTTTACGCACGCCTGAACAGTGCATTCATGCTGCATTCATTCAGAATCTTTTATCGTGTCTCCATTCAATTTTTTAATGGAGATTATAGATGAATAAATTTCACATTTTGAGTACAGCCCTTGTTAGCGGAATTATTGCTTTTTCAGCTTTGACCACAACGGCCAGTGCAGCCTGCAAAAATTCAGTCTGGAGCAAGACTTCAGGAACCAGTTTTGCCAGCACGATTAAAGGTCGTGATTGCGGTGGAAATTTGTCCGCACGTTTTATTGGCCCCGCTGGCAATACCGGTTGGGTTTCAATGAAGAGCGCGGGAGCAAACAAATTCAGAGCGACGTTTGTTGATGCCAATATCACAACCAAAATCAGAATGAAAACCTTTGGCAGCTCAATGAACGTACTTTTCAAACATTATGAAAACAGCGGCAATACAAGCACCACAAAAGGCACATACAACCTGATCAGCTATCAATAATGCCGCGCACGCTTTGCCCGGTTTCCAGGTAGGTGTTCAACTTGCCTTCAAGCGTTTTAATGGTAGCCGCATAGTCTTTCTGCTGGCGGGCAATGATTGCCTCATTGCCTGCCGCACAAAGTCCAGAGAGATGTTGGGTCCAGGTGGCGTTCGTTATTCCATCACCTGCATCTTTAAAAAATGATCTTGTATTTGACCCAAGTGCGAATGCCTGTAAACGCTAGCCAACTCAAAAAATTCCAAGCGCCTCTGCGCCCGCAAACACCGCTATGCCTATAGCCACGCCATAGCCGGTGTGGCGCAATGCGAAGAAACCTAAAACCCCGGCAGCCATTGCGGCCAGGCGGCTGGCAAGGTGGGTTTGGGCGACGATATCTGGCGGTGTCAGCGCCAGTTTGGTGCAGAGCGCGGCAACAATGGCAATCGCCACCGCCCTCACCCACAACATGATATCGCTGGCAGGGTCAAGCTTGCGCACCAGAACCACGCCGGCAAACCGCCACATATAGGTGGCGATACCGCCAACGGCGATCATCATCAGTATGGGATTGGCGGTCAGATCAATCATTTACCCCGCCCTCGCCTGGGCGCGAAAAACCACGCGACAGTGCCGCCGATAAGGCCAGCCGCCAGCAGGTCATATTCTGGCACCCATTGCATTAGCGGCCATATAAGCGCCGTGCCCAATATGGCTGCAATATAATCAAACCGTAAACGCGCGTTGGCATAAAGTGCGATGTAGAAATAGACCGGTGTAACGAAGGCAAGTGCGGCTGCCAGCAATGGCGGCAAAATGCCAGCCAGTGCATAACCAACAGACGTCATCACCACCATGCCTGCAAGCAAGCTGAACGCGAGACCAAGCAACCACGGTAAACGCCGGGCGCGGGGCTGGGAACTCATGCGCTCCTGCGCCAGCACCCAGATGGTGACGGCAGTGAAATGGGCAAGCAAAAACTGCGGGGCTTTGGCCGCTTTCGGCATGGAGACTTCAGAAAGCACCAACATAACCATGGGCAGCAAGCGCACAGCAGAAAGGGTAACGGCCAGAAAAATGGCCACCAATCCGGCATTCTCCTGCACCATGGTAAAGTAAAGCACCTGGCCAGGCAGCGCCCAGATAATCGGAATTGTAGCGAGCCCTATTTCCAGCTCGAACCCAAGGGCGCGAACCAGTGCACCAAAGCCAATGAACGAGGCAGACATGACAAATGCCGCAACCGACAATGCCCCGCGCGGCCCTGCCCTGAGCGCCGACCAGTCATAGCCGGTTTCGCCACCAGCAGATGCATCATCGTCAGCTGATCC
>CAJQND010000335.1 GCA_905479595.1 uncultured Hyphomicrobiales bacterium | reverse complement strand
CGCAACCAGATGATTGCAAAGGCAGCGCAGTTGCTGGAATTTGGAGATGTGACGGATGCTTCCCAGATTATCGCCGCGATACAAAGCAATAAAAAATTTGAGGCGCTCTTTGGGGCCGTAAATTAACTGGAAGTTCTATCGTCCGAAACTATTGCTCTGCCGACGGTACAAGCAAACGCACCCGGTCAGATGGCTTGTTGATATCATCGAATGATTTTGTAGATCCATCTTGCATAAGCTGTTGGGTTTGCCCGGCGGGTTGCCCATCACCACCAACGGGTGGGGTTTGAAAAATTAGCTCACCATTTAGCCTTTGCAAATTCTGGCGGGCCTTGGGGTTTCCAGCAGCAGAAGCAGTTTCATAAAGCTGGCGGGCTTTTGCGTTGTCTTGGCGCACACCCCAGCCTAATTCGTATAGGCCGGCAAGATTGTTCTGGGCCCAGGAATAATTGAAATTTGCAGCCCGGGTCAGAAAACGTGCGGCAAGCTTGGGATCCTTTTCCACCCCTTCGCCAGCCAGATGCAACATCGCGAGATTGTTTTGCGCCTGTGCAACATTGTTCTGGGCAGCGCGGCGATACCATTCAATGGCTTTGCCAAGGTCGCGCTCTGCGCCAAAACCATAGTGGTAAGCATAACCAAGCCAGTATTGAGCGAGCGGAAAGTCCTGGCGCGAGGCACGCAAATACAGTTGCACTGCAAGCTCTGGGCTCTTTTCCAGGCCCTCGCCACCATAGTGGACTAACCTGCCAAGACGGAAAGCGGCCTCCACATTTCCTTTGCGCATTGCTTTCTTGTACCATTGCGCGGCCGCAACGTAGTTTTTCTCAACCACTTCACCGTCTTCAAATGCCTTGCCGACAACCAGTTGGGCTTGCGGATTCCCACTTTTTGCCAATCTGCTTGCTTGCTTCAAAGTCATTTCCTGTGCTTCTACTGCCAAGGGCAGGAACAAAGCAAATGAAATAGCTACTGAAACAATGTGTTTCTGGAAGAATTTTGGAAGGCTGATATTCATAATCCGGCCATGGTTGATTGATCTGTTTTACCTGCAGGGTAAACCTGTCAGAATTGTGAAGAAAACTGTAACATGAATCCAAATCAAGATGTAGCGCAACAGTTCCTGCAACGCAATTAGGATTGGGGAGGCAAAGGTGAACGCATCGAAAACACCCAGCCGCAAGAAAAAACCTGCCAAGCCAAAGGCGCAAGAGATCCTGCGCCCGTGGATTGATCATTATGCCACCGGTGTAAACTATGATCACCCGCTCCCCCCGCTTGCGCTGGGTGAGATGTTTGATAACGCAGTTGAAAAATACGCGAACAAACCATGTTTTGATTTTCTCGGCGCCAAGACGAGTTATCGCGAACTTGGTGATTTAGTTAATCGCGTTGCCAGCGGGTTGCAGGCAGTTGGTGTGAAAAATGGTACACGAATTGGTCTGTTTTTGCCAAATTGTCCCTATTATTCGGAGTTCTATTTTGCGGCGGTGAAACTGGGTGCAGTGGTTGTCAATTTCAATCCGCTATACACGGTAGACGAGATCAAAGACCAAGCCGAAGACAGCGGTATCGAGATTATGGTGACGCTCGATCTCCATCGGCTATATGACAAAATTGCCGTGCTCGTGGCGAACAAAACTATTGGTCGGCTCATCGCCTGTCCGTTTGCTCCCGCGCTTCCCGGCTTTAAAGGCATATTGTTCAGATTGCTGAAGTCATCTGAGCGGGCCGATTTCAACAAGCATGGGCTTGCCGACAATCTGTTGCACTATGATGCGCTTGTCGCCAATGACGGCAGTTTCAAACCCGCGAAGATTGACCCTGAAAATGACATTGCCCTGTTCCAATATACTGGTGGCACAACCGGTATCCCAAAGGCAGCGATGCTCACCCATGCCAACCTGACGGCCAATTGTGAGCAGATCAGCCACTGGTTTACCGGATGCCAGGATGGCAAAGAACGTATCTTGGCCATCCTCCCCTTCTTTCATGTGTTTGCCATGTCATGCATTCAAAATTTTGGTATTTCCATCGGAGCGGAAATTGTCCTCATGCCGCGCTTTGATGCGGATGATGCGGTCAAGGTTATTCGCCGGACCAGACCAACTGTTTTACCTGGCGTGCCAACCCTGTACACCGCATTGATGGACAATGAGGGCTTAAAACCAGGCGACTTTTCCTCGTTGCGTTACGGGGTTTCCGGCGGTGCACCGTTGCCGCTCGAAGTGCGCCGCAAATTTGAAACCCTTGCAGATTGTATGCTGGTTGAAGGATATGGCTTGTCTGAAACCTCTCCTGTGGTTTCGATTAATCCGTTTGAAGGATTGAAAAAAGAAAATTCAATCGGGCAACCTGTCTCGGCAACCATTCTCTCGGTGCGCGCGTTGGACGATCCAACCAAGCCGTTGGGCCTGCACGAAAACGGCGAGGTTTGTATATCAGGTCCTCAGGTCATGAAAGCTTACTGGAACAAGCCAGATGAAACATCGAATGCATTTGTAGGTGAATATTTCCGCACCGGAGATGTGGGCTACATGGACGAAGATGGATTTTTCTTCATCGTCGACCGTATCAAGGATATGATCAACTGTTCGGGCTTTAAAGTTTATCCCCGCCGGATTGAAGACGCAATTTACGAGCATTCCGCTGTTGCTGAAGTGACTGTGATTGGGGTGCCGGACAAATATCGTGGCGAGGCACCGAAGGCATTCATCCGACTTAAACCGGGAATGCATGCAAGCGAAGATGATATCCGCAAAGTTATCGAGCCTAAGCTCTCCAAAATTGAGCGTCCGGAATACATTGAATTTCGTGATGAACTGCCGAAGACGATGATTGGCAAACTGTCGAAGAAGGAACTACGTGACACGCCGGATACACCACCCGATTGACGCTCTATTTAACTCTCTTCCAGGTGCGGGTTTTACAAATGATTTTCCAGCAACCCTTTAGCTTTGCTGTATTCGCGTTCACAAACTTTAGGGTGGTTTTATAGATCGATCCATCATCCGGGTTGTAGGCTTTGCCCTTCCATTTTGCTCCGCCCTTCTGCTTCATGCCATATATCACTTTCAGACCAAGAACAGGGCGGTTGCGCAAATGCTTTTTCTTGTTTTTGAAATCGGACTTGGGTTTACCATTTTTGAGCGGCTTTTTAAGCCAGATGATTTTCCCGCAGACCTTACCGTTACACTCAAACAGTTGGACCTGCGTTTTTCCCTTCTCGTCAATCCACTTACCGAAAGGATTAGCGGCTATCGCCTGGGTGGTTGTGAACAGGAATGGCAGGGCGCACAGCGCCAAAAATAAATTGCGCATATAAATTCTCAAAATGTCCGTTATGGCTGAAAATGCAACCATGGTTGGTAATTATTGAGTGAATTTTACCACAAAATGCGGCGGGCGTAGGGCGCAGAAAACATCTGCGCCCTTTAAAACTAGTGCAAAATCTGGCTCAGGAACAGTTTGGTACGTTCGCTCTTCGGATTGTCGAAGAATTCATGCGGTGTATTCTGTTCAATGATCTGGCCTTCATCCATGAAAATTACCCGGTTGGCGACTTTGCGTGCAAAGCCCATTTCGTGGGTAACGCACAACATGGTCATACCTTCTTCCGCGAGGTCGACCATTACGTCGAGTACTTCCTTGATCATTTCCGGGTCAAGAGCAGAGGTGGGTTCATCAAACAACATGATTTTCGGGTTCATGCACAATGAGCGCGCAATCGCAACACGCTGTTGCTGCCCACCGGAAAGCTGGCCAGGATATTTATCTGCCTGTTCAGGGATTTTCACCCGGGTCAGATATTCCATTGCCACTTCTTCTGCTTCCGCCTTTGGCATTTTACGTACCCAGATGGGT
>CAJQND010000334.1 GCA_905479595.1 uncultured Hyphomicrobiales bacterium | reverse complement strand
GATTTCCCGGATGTTTCCACAGCTTCCGCATAGGAGGCCTGTTCTTGGGTGAGGCTTGTGTCTTTCAACAAGCCAATCATGCCAAGAACACCGTTCATCGGCGTACGGATCTCATGGCTCATTGTTGCCAGGAAATCAGATTTTGCACGGTTCGCGGCTTCCGCCTGGTTGCGGGCATCTTGCAGTGCCAGCATTGTACGTTTCAGATCGGTGATATCGCGGCCAATGCTCTGGATTTCACCGGCATCACCGCCAGCGCCCTGCATGGCCCGGTCTTCCCATAAAATCCAGCGGGGGCCAAATGCGGTCCTGATCTGTTGCTCATATCGGAACTGTTCACCCGGCTTGGTCAAGTGCGCACTTGAGTTTCCTTGATACCCATTCACAACATCAAGCAGCAGCGGCTGACCGATGATCGCTTGCAACGGTGCACGCAACATGTTTGAAACCGCTTGGTTAGCAAATGTTACATTTCCCGGCCGGTTACGTTTGATAATGAGATCACCTTGCGCATCTACCAACCCGCGATATCGCGCTTCCGAAACTGCCAGGTTTTGAGACCGTCTCCTGAGCATCGAAATCTGAAGGTAGGCAAAAACAAACCCCGCGGCGGCGCCACCAGCGCAGAGAATTGAAAGCACGAGCGCAACGACGCTTTTGCTTGATCCATCAGCCATTGCCTGAACATGCATGACAACCAGGCCGAATGCAGCCAAGCCGCATAACCCAATGGCCGCGAGAACCGAGAGTTGGGTGGCAGAAAAGGCGTTGGCGCGGCGGTGCGGCGGACTTTTAAGTTTTGCACCGGCACTTTTTTTCCAAAACCATTGATAGCGCCCAGGAATAGCTGAATTCTGCGCAAAAGCATGTTCAGACATGTCGACCCTCGAATTTTACAAAACAATTTCGAGGTCATTTTCGCATTTTGTACTTTAAAAACCCTTACCAAACCGGTGATTTTGAAAATGGCTGGCGGCGATACTCATCAAAGTTCAGGCAACCGCAGAGATAGTGGCGCGGCGCGCATGGGCAATCTGGCGGTAAGAAACGGCTTCGGCAATCTGAATACGGCCAATTTCCTCACGGCCCTCAAGATCGGCCAAAGTGCGCGCAACCCGCAAAACCCGGTAGTACCCGCGCGCGGTTAAACCAATGGCGTGGGCTGCATCTTGCAGCAAGGTCAACCCTGCCTGATCGGGCATGGCGATAGCCTCAAGCACCTCACCATCAGCCTGGCTATTCATCCGGATATGGGTGAGCCCCATATTGGAAAAACGCTCTTTTTGGATGCGACGTGCCTTTTCGACCCGCTTGGCAGCTTCCGCAGAGCCTTCTTTTGGGGCAGGCAGTGCAAGGTCAAATGCACGCACCGCAGGCACTTCGATTTGCACGTCGATACGGTCAAGCAGAGGGCCGGAAATACGCCCCCAGTAATCTTGCGCACATCGTGCACCACGACGGCAGGTATGCCCGGCTTCACCGGCATGACCGCATTTACACGGGTTCATTGCTGCAACCAGCTGGAACCGCGAAGGATAGGTGACATGATAGTTTGCCCGCGCAATAACGGTCTGCCCTGTCTCGATTGGCTGACGCATGGAATCGAGAACACGGGGCGAAAACTCCGGCAATTCATCAAGAAACAAAACACCATTATGGGCCAACGCCATTTCACCGGGCCGCGCCCGCACCCCACCACCAACCAATGACGCCTGGCTTGCCGAATGATGAGGATTACGGAATGGCCGGTTTTCAGACAACCCGCCGCCGGCCAGCTCCCCGGCAACAGAGGCAATCATTGAGACCTCAAGCATTTCGCGGGCATCCATTGGCGGCATGATGGAAGGCAAGCGTTCCGCCAGCATGGATTTGCCAGACCCGGGCGGTCCAACCATTAAAAGATTGTGGCCACCTGCCGCAATCACTTCGAGCGCGCGCTTTGCACCTTCCTGGCCCTTGATATCGCGCAGATCCGGCAACATCACCGGCGTTTCAAGCCGCTTGGCGACAGGTCGTGACAAGACCTGCGTTCCTTTGAAATGATTGACAAGTTGTACCAAATTTTCCGGCGCCAAAATATCAAGATCATCCGCCGCCCAGGCCGCCTCCGCGCCAGATGCAGCAGGGCAAATCAACCCGCGACCCGCCGCATTTGCCGCTACCGCTGCGGGCAAAACACCCGCCACCGGTGTCGCTGAACCATCAAGGGAAAGTTCGCCTAGTATCATGTAACGGGCGAGAAACTCTGCTGGAATGATACCGCAGGCCGCCATTAAGCCAATGGCAATGGGTAAATCATAATGACTGCCTTCTTTGGGAAGGTCCGCCGGGGCCAGGTTTATGGTAATTCGCTTTGGCGGCAGGGAAAGGCCAATAGCAGTGAGCGCTGAACGCACCCGCTCGCGGCTTTCTGCCACCGCCTTATCGGGAAGGCCAACAAGCATAAAAACCGGCATTCCAGAAGCAACCTGCACCTGAACATCAACAGGAATTGCCTCTATGCCTTGAAACGCGATCGTTGAAACATGGGTAACCATCTGTCTGCACGCTAAATTTTTTACATGTAAACAGATTATATAATATATGGAACATTACAAGAACAAAATGACCTGGGTGTGTTTTAGAACTTGCTTTCGATGGTATCCCAGATCATGACGGCAATATCATTGCCCCCAAAATTCTTGACTTCACGAATGCCTGTCGGCGAGGTGACGTTGATTTCTGTCATGTAATCCCCAATCACATCAATTCCGACAAAAATCATTCCCCGACGTTTCAATTCCGGACCTAGTGCTTCACATATTTCATGATCCCGCGTCGTCATATCCACTGGTTCGGGTCGCCCGCCAACATGCATGTTGGAGCGGCTTTCCCCTTCTGCGGGCACCCGGTTGATACAACCTGCTGCCACCCCATCAATCAAAATAATACGCTTATCGCCAGCCCGCACGTCGGCAAGATATTTTTGTGCAATGAACGGTTCGCGGAAAGCCTGGTCAAAAAGTTCCAGCAGAGAGTTCATATTCTGATCGCCGTGCTGGAGACGGAATACCCCGGCACCGCCATTGCCATAAAGCGGCTTAAGAATGATATCGCCGTGGTCCTTGCGGAAGGCTTTGATTTCGTCCCAGTCACGGGTAATCAGTGTCGGTGGCATAAACTGGGGATAATCATTGACGAAGAGCTTCTCCGGCGCATTGCGCACCTCTGCAGGGTCATTGACCACCAGGGTCTTGGGGTGAATGTGCTCCAGCAAATGCGTTGCGGTGATGTAGCCCATATCAAATGGCGGATCCTGGCGCATGAGCACAACGTCTTGACTGCCAAGGTCAATGCGACGCTCGTCCGCTAATGTAAAATGATCCCCGGCTTTATCGCGAACGGTGATGGTGTGGCCATGGGCTGTAAGAACATTATCCATCAATGCCAAAGTGCTGGTCTGATAGTAAAATAATTCATGGCTGCGCGCCTGCGCTTCGATCATCAAGGCGAACGTTGAATCCCCGGCAATATCGATTGCCTCAACAGGATCCATTTGAACAGCAACTTTCAACGTCATGGGTAGGTGTCCTCACCAAATGCATTTCTCATATGCCGAGGCACCAGATAAGCAGAGACGGTGATGATGTCAAAACGGCAATTTGCATCCAGCTTTTCACCGGTGTTGGCGAGCCACATTTTGGCGGCTCCGGTAATGCGCTTTATCTGGGCAGGCGAAATGGCTAAAAGAGCGTCCGCATGTTCGCGCCGCGCTTTGACTTCAACAAACACCAGCGTTTTCCCATGCCGCGCGACAATGTCGATTTCGCCCGCCGGGCAACGAAACCGCCGGGCCAGAATGCGGTATCCTTTTGCCCGTAAAAACCAAACTGCAATTGTTTCTGCCCGCCGGCCGGAAAGCTCGGATTTTACCCGTTTCCTGGTGTCTGAATTGCCGGCATTAGCCATGATCACCGCCGTCGTCCTGGCGCAGAGACAATGCGTGTTGATAGAGGTCCTGACGGCTCAGACCATGCGATTTTGCAACGGAGGATGCCGCTTTGCCAACCGACATGGTGGCAAGGGCTGCGCGAAGAGCCAGCGCGATTTCCGCATCATCATAAGAAGCTGCATTATCTTCCGGCGGGCCGATGAGTAAAGTGATTTCCCCTTTCAGCACAGTGAGTTGCTCAGTTACTTCTAACGCTGATCCACAAAGCACTTCCTCATGCAGTTTTGTAATTTCGCGGGTAACGGCTATTGGTCGCTCGCCCAGAGTTTCCGTGATGTCGGCAAGAGCGGATTTCAGCCTTTTGGCGCTTTCAAAGAAAATCAAAGTCGCGCGCACCGCACCAAGTTCTTTCAACACCGTGCGCCTGGCTTGTTTCTTGGTGGGCAGAAATCCAGCAAACAAAAACCGGTCACTCGGCAATCCAGAAAGTGCAAGCCCGGCTATTGGCGCTGACGGGCCGGGCACAACGTGAACTGGCAGGTTTTGGTCGCGAACAAACGCTGCAAGTTTAAATCCCGGGTCGGAAACAAGCGGCATGCCCGCATCGCTGATAAGCGCAACAGACTTGCCTGAACTGAGCCACTCTAAGATGCGCGGGCGCATCTGCGCCCCATTATGGTCATGATAGACCTGCAGGGATGCCCCGATGGCGTATCGCTGCAATAATCTGCGGGAAATTCTTGTGTCTTCGCACAAGACCACATCAGCACCTGCAAGCGTGGCCAGAGCACGTAAAGTGATGTCACCGAGATTGCCAATGGGCGTTGCGGTTAAGTAGAGGCCTGGTTCGAGCGCAGGAGCGTGAAACTGCTTGCCGTCAATCGTGTAAGCATTTCGCTCAGCGTTACTTTTCGGGTATTGTATCAAATGACGGTTCTCCGTGGCCGCCTCTATGCGGCGCGATGGAATTGGGGTATCAGGTCTTTGAATGTTAATGTAGCAGCGCTGGGCAAGTGATTCGAGGGGACGTTGTTTATTGTTTGTACAAGGCAATGAATTCAACAAATGCAAATTTTCCAATCTTCCGGAAATTCCGGAATGATTCATCTATATTTTCGCAATTTTGTGCGATTTTTCGCAATTGCTCTCGCCGCGCTCACACTTGGAGCGTGCGGC
>CAJQND010000333.1 GCA_905479595.1 uncultured Hyphomicrobiales bacterium | reverse complement strand
GGTTTGGGGGCGTTCACCGACAACAAAGAATGCTCATCAATGACAAAGTCGACGGGTTCCAACACTCCCGCGTTAGCTGGAACATCTCCAAAAATGTGTTTAAGGGCCACATAACACGCAGAAATCGTTGTCGAACGCGCGATATTTACCGGACCAGCGCAAGCTGGCGAGGAACGGGAGAAATCCAAGATTAGCCGGTCACCCGCCACGGTCATGTCGAGAGCAATTTTTAGTGGCACATCCGAAATGCCATCATTGTCCAACCAGTCCTCTGCGCTAACTGTTCCATCTGGCAAGGAGCGTATTTCAGCCTGCATGATTTCCGCAGCACTGGCTTTAAGCGCTTTGAAGGCCTGATCGACTGTGGCACCTGAATATTCCTCCAGGAGCGCGCCCATTCGTTTAACCCCAAGATCCAGCGCGTTTATCTGGCCATTTAGATCGCCAAACAGTGAGACGGGAAGGCGGGAATTGGCCGAAAGAATATCGACGATATCTTGTTTGAAAACACCCTTGTCAAATAGTTTGACCGGTGGAATCAGCATGCCTTCCTGGAAACATTCTGTCGCCACAGGGTTGTAATTTCCCGGAACATTGCCACCAACATCGTGCCAATGGCCAACCGAAGCCAGATAGCAAAAAAGCTCGCCTTTATGGAAGAATGGCTTCACCAGACGAAAATCACTCAGATGAGTTCCACCCAGATAAGGGTCATTGAAAATCCAAACATCGCCCTCTTGCGCGCCACCATTCTGCGCAGCTTTTTCAATAACCGCCTTTACGGCAAATGACATGACCCCGACAAAAATAGGCAATCCGGACTTTCCTTGCGCAAGCGTGTCGCCGGTCAGCGCATCATAAAGTCCATGAGAAGCATCATGCGCCTCCGCGATGATCGGGTTAAATGCGGATCGAAACAGTGTAACATCCATCTCATCAGCAATTTGCTCCAATCGGCCTTTTAGAATTGCCAGCGTGACTGCATCAAGGCTCATTCGTCATCTCCATATTTTTTGCTTTCAGCAATGATGCGCGATGTCCCAAGCACTGCATTCAGGCCATCAAAATCAAACATCCGGTCCAGAAATGGCGTGTTGCTGCCATGTTGCAAAAGGCTTGCATAATAATCCTGAGCGGTTCGGGCCACGGCGCGCACCGCCCCGCCAGGGAAAATAACGATGGAAAACCCGAGTTCCTGCAATTCCAGCGCTTCCGCAGCGGGGGTTTTTCCCCCTTCCACCATGTTCGCTAGAAGAGGTGCTTTTCCTCCGAGCTGAGATACAGCTGTGTGCATTTGATCTTTGTTTTTGAGAGCTTCAACGAACAACACATCCGCTCCCGCTTCCACATAAGCGCTTGAACGATCAAGGGCTTGGGGAAATCCTTCAACTGCAATTGCATCCGTCCGCGCGATGACAAGCGTGTCGCCGCTCGCGCGCGCATCGCACGCCGCTCTGATTTTACCCACCATTTCAGATTTTGATATCAGGGACTTACCATCCAGGTGCCCGCATCTTTTTGGATTTGTCTGGTCTTCCAGCTGAATGGCGTTAGCCCCCATACGCTCAAAAACCCGCACCGTTCTTTGCACATTCAGCGCATTTCCGAACCCTGTGTCCGCGTCCACTATCAAAGGCGTTTTTACCCGATCGCGAATAGTCCCAATCGCATCCGCCACCTCAGCCATGGAAACAAGACCGATGTCAGGACTGCCGAACCGCGTATAAGCCAGCGATGCACCAGAGAGATACAATGCCTTCGCGCCAGCCCCCGCTGCCAGCAGCGCTGTTAGCCCGTCGTAGATACCGGGAGCCACGAGAATGTCCGGCGCATCAATCAGGTCCCTGAGGCTCATCGGCCAGCCCTTTCGTTTGCAAATCTTTCTTCCAGATGTGGCACTAATCCCCCGTCATGAATAATCTTCAAAAGATATTCCGGGATTTTCTCTAGCCGTACAGTGCCGCCTTCATGGGACAGACATGCGGTGTCCACATCAAGGCCAACTTTCGCATTATTTTTTATTTCGTTTGCATCACCCACGAAAATCGGAAGGCCGAGATTGATCGCATTACGATAAAAAATCCCTGCGAAACTCGTTGCAATGACACCCGCCAGCCCCCTCGCCTTCAGCGCTTGCGCGGCTTGCTCTCTGCTGGAGCCAACTCCAAAATTTCGGCCCGCGATCAAAACATCTCCAGGGGCAACATTTTTCGCAAAGTCTGGAGATATGTCGATCAGGCAGTTTTGCGCCAATTCATCAAATGGGCGATGCATAAATCGACCAGGCGCGAGTACGTCTGTATCAATATCATCTCCGAAAACCCACGCCCGGCCATTTCCCAAAGACTCCATCAACTTGCCCCTGCATATGACCGTGGATCCGTAATGTACCCGGTAATTGCTGAAGCAGCGGCGGTGTATGGCGAGGCCAGCCAGACCTCGCTTGAAGCATCTCCCATCCGCCCTTTGAAATTTCGGGCTGTCGTGGAGATGCAGCGGATATCCTTCCCCAGTCGAGCGGAGCCATAGCCCGCACAAATTCCGCACGCATTTGGCAATATCTTTGCACCGGCCTCTTCAAATACTTTTAGCGTGCCATCGCCAGCAGCTTTTCTCTGGTCTTCTTTTGTCGCAGGAGCCACAAGTATTTGAACACCAGCCGCAAGTTTTTGTCCTTTCAAAATTGCTGCGGCAGCTTTCAGATCAACATATTTTGCCCCTGTACATGCACCGATATAGACCACGTCAACTTGCTGATTTTTATAGGTATCAACTGGTGCAGAATTTGCCGGCGAACCAGGTGCTGCAACTTGCGGGGCTAATTCAGTTGCATCAAACACATGGTGCTCCGCCACCACTGCGCCCGAGGCTGTTGCCCATTCTTGCCATCGCCCCGGACTTCCACCCGCATTTGTGATGTACTCAGCAGTGGTACTATCGGGAGCAATAAGGCCTGTTTGACCGCCCAGTTCAGCAGTCATGTTTGAAAGCGTCATACGTTCGGGCATATCCATCGCGCCGATAGCAGCACCGGCATACTGCACGGCCTGATAGCGCGCGCCATCCATTCCCATTTTACCGCACAGGAATAACATCATGTCTTTGGCACACACCACTGGGGGAAGCATGCCTTTCCACTCAATAAGGATTGTCTCCGGCACCTTTATCCAGATTTCCCCGGTAGCCAGGACACCCGCCATCTCGGTCGCGCCAATACCAAACATATACGTTCCGAATGCGCCGCCAGTTGGGGAATGGCTATCGCCCCCAACAACAAACATCCCCGGCGACAGATGACCTTTTTGCGGCAGAACCACATGGCAAATACCTTGTGCATCATAAAATTTGACACCGTTTTTAAGTGCCCATTGCCGTGTTAACTCTAAAATAGCGTGGCTTTCTTCGTTGGGATCTCCAACGTAATGATCAGAAATCAGAACGACCCGTTCTTTATCCCATAGCCCGGTGCCCAAACGCTTCAAAATAGGTTCGACCCGGCGCGGGCCGCCGCTATCATGAATCATCGCAAGGTCAACCTGCGCCGTAACTACCTCCCCAGGTTGAACGGAGGGCAGGCCAGCCGCCTTTGCGATAATTTTTTCTGCAAGGGTCATGCCCAACGGTCTCAAACTCCCAGGTAAGATTTTTGCAATTCTGGATTATCCAGAAGCGTTTCAGAAAGCCCAGATAGAGTGATTGCGCCATTTTCCATGACATAGCCTTGCGTTGCGATTTCCAGGGAAAGGTGAACATTCTGTTCGACCAGGAGAATGGTAAGGCCTTGCTTGTTCAGAGCCACAATGAGTTCGAACATTTCTTCCACCAATAATGGTGAAAGACCCAGGGATGGTTCATCCAGAATCAAAAGCTTCGGCTCGGTCATCAACCCACGCCCAATAGCCAGCATTTGCTGTTCGCCACCGGACATCGTGCCTGCCTTTTGGGTTAGCCGTTCGCGCAAGCGCGGAAACGTTTCCAGCACCTTTTCAATATTCACCGAACGGTTCGTTTTACCCCTGCGGCAACCTCCGAGTAGCAGATTATCACGCACTGTCAGGTTCGGGAAAATGTGCCGCCCTTCGGGCACCTGCACCAAACCGACATCAATCGCTGCCTGCGAGTTGCCTCCCGGCAACCGAGAGCCTTCAAACAAAACCGTACCCGCCCAGGGTTTTATAAGCCCGGAGATTGCTGCGTTAAACGTCGTTTTGCCAACACCGTTTGATCCAAGCAAAGCCGCAATCCCGCCCTCATCAATCGTAAGGTCTATGCCACGCAAAACTTCAACATGACCGTACCCGGCCCGGAGACCGCGAACCTCAAGCATTGCGCTTCTCCTTTTCCAGGCGCTCTGCCATGCCTTTACCAAGATAGGCTTCGATAACCACAGGATTTTGCGCAACTTCACGCGGTGGACCATCAGCAATCAATCGCCCCTGGTTCAACACCCAGGTATGTTCGGAGAGTTGCATTACCGCCTGCATGACATGCTCAATCAGCAAAATTGTAACGCCGCCATCTCGGATGGCATTGATAACGGGAATTACCTCATTGATTTCAGAGGGATTAAGACCCGCCATGACTTCGTCCAGTAATAGTAATTTAGGATCGGTCGCCAATGCCCGGGCAACCTCCAGGCGTTTGCGCCCGGCAACCGTCAAATCAGCGGCATCTTGTTCCAACCGGTCACCAAGACCAACCTCGTGGGCGACACTCGATGCTTTGTCCAAAGCGTCTTGCCGGTCGCGCAAATGCAGATGCGCACCAACAGCAATGTTTTCCAGAACACTTTGCCCGGCGAAGGGTTGAACAATCTGAAACGTTCGCACCATGCCCTTTTCAGCAATTTTGAAGGGTTTAACGGCAGTGATGTCTTCGCCACAGAATTTCACATTCCCAGCATCAGGTTTGTGAAACCCGGTAATCAACGCAAAACACGTCGTCTTGCCCGCGCCATTCGGCCCGATAAGAGATACAAGCCCGCCCTCGGGCACCGACATAGAAACTGCATCAACTGCCTTGAGGCCACCGAATGCTATTGAGAGATTGCTGATCTCAAGCACTATTTGCCTCCTTTGAAAATATTGCGAACCGACATTTTTCCAAGGCCACCGATGCCACGCGGCAGGAACATCACCATCAACACCAAAATTGTGCCGAACACCACCATGTTTAATCCCGGCGCGTCTCCGATCATCTCACGCGCAACCTCCCCGACAATGTGAAGTGCGGCAGCACCAAGCAGCGGACCAAACAAGGTGCCCAGACCACCAACAATTGGCACCAGCAAGCTTTCAACAGAAACAGCAGGCCCAAAGGCAATTCCGGGGTCCAGATACAAGAATTTTTGCGCATAAAAAACGCCAGCCAATCCGGTAAACAAACCCGACAACGCCATTGCTTTCAGCTTGACGGTGAAGGCATCGACGCCGATGGCACCGGCTGCATCTTCGTTGTCGCGCACGGCCATCAATCGCGCGCCAAACCTTGAACGTCCGAGGCTCCATACCGTGAGGAAACACACAAGGGTAATTGCCCAAAGCAGCCAGTAATAATGTGACAATGACTTGAACTGCATCATCACCGCGCGCTGGTCCAGTTCGATTAAGATCCCTTCTCCAGCTCCGGTCCACCACAATGAATTGGAAACAATCCGGAACACTTCCGCAAAGGCCAGAGTTACCAATGCAAAGTACGATCCTCGCAAGCCATAGCGAAAAGTGAGAAATCCAATTCCCACCGCAATAACGGAACCAAACAACCCGCCCAGCAGGAGCCCTATCCACGGGTTCACACCAAGCTGAACCTGAAACACCGCAACGCTATACGCGCCAACTCCAAAAAACAGGGAATGACCAAAACTGAATTGGCCGCCATACCCTCCTAAGATATTCCAGGATTGCCCAAGCAATGCAGCATAAAGAGTGAGCAAAACCGCGTTGAGCCAGAATTCTGAGCTCACGAAAAACGGAACGACGGCAAGTGCAGCAAAAATACCAAGTAAGATAAACAGCTGTTTCATACCTTGTGTCCCAGCAATCCTTGAGGACGGAAAAGAAGGATCAGAATGAAAACTGCAAAAATGCCGATTTGCCCAAGACTTTCGCCGAGAACCAAACCGCCAACGGCCTCGACAACCCCAATAATGAGTCCACCAATCAACGCGCCGCCAAAGCTACCCATTCCGCCGAGCACAACGACAGTAAAGGCAATTAGTACGAAACCTTGTCCGACCTGCGGGCTGACATAGTAGCTCGGCATCAGCAAACAGGCAGCAATGCCCAGCACCCCAACACCAATACCAAAACTCATGGCAAATACATGGGGGACATTGATCCCGACCAGTTGTGCGCCCTTGCGCTCCTTCGCCAATGCGCGGATGGAACGCCCCAAATCGGTCCGTTCCATGAACAGCCACAGAGCCCCCGCAGTCACCAATGCTCCGACAAAGGCTATAATTTTCGGATAGGGCAAAAATGCGCCAAAGATTTCAACGACCTCAAACCCATAAGGCGTATCAACAACCTGCGTATCAGATTTGAAGAAAAACAAAGCCAGGTTTTCAATAACAATGGAAAGCCCAAGCGTCACCAGAAGAATATTTTCATCCCGTCCGTGGCTGGCTCGTGTAATCACCAGACGTTGTAAGACATAGCCAATGCAGAACATCAGTGGCGGCACAATTAGAAGAGAAACATACGGATCAATGCCAAAGAGCTTGTAAAGAAAATAGACGCCGTATAATGCAACCATCAACAACGCACCGTGCGCGAAGTTGATGATATGCAAAACCCCGTAAATCAAGGTTAGACCGAGCGCCACGAGTGCATAGAGCGCACCTGTGGTTGTCCCGTTCAATATTGACGGAAGTAGGATTGCCGAATTCATTTGTCTTTAAATCCAATCAGCCCAGAGCATGCGCCCACTCCAACTTTCATCAGAGCGGGCTATGCAATGCAATTTTATGCTTTTGGCCGTGGGAAAACCGGGGCGGCTGAAGCAAAATCTTTCGGGAAAATAACTTCGATATTACCTTTGAGAACCTGAGTGTTCACAGGTTGTCCACCCTGGTTTTGACCATCCACCATTTTGGTTTCGCCATAGGGCATTTCATGCCCGTTCCAGGTCGAACTGGCCATTGCTGCTATCACTGCTTCCTTATCTGCTGAGCCAGCCCGTTCCATCGCCTCAGCCATGAATGCGACCGCATTGTAAGCCAGGTATACTTCGTAGGTGTAAAACAAGCCCTTCGCTTCAGCAGCAGCACGGCGGCGTAAAGCTTCTTTAGAAGCAGGATTGTACCAATGGTTACAATCCATCACATACTCAGCCGCTTCGGGAAATTCTTTGACGAATTTGAAAGACGATGCCGCCCCACCGAGCACAGAATAAATGCCAAGCGCTTCGATACGCTGCTGGCGCAAGGTGCGCGCAAACAGAACATATTCGTTGTAATAATTCGCCGGAATAATCAGGTCAGGTTTAGCCGCTTTCACCTGCAGTGCGATGTTGGTGAAGTCACGCGTCGGGTTTGCGTGCTTAATGACATCAAGAACTTCAAAGCCTTTGCTTGGCAGTTCTTTTGCCAACAACCCAGCCGTACCCGATCCAAATGCGGATTCTTCATGAATGATCATCGCAGTTTTTGCGGGGGACCCGTTGGCTTTGTTGATCGCATCCAGATTTTCGATCGCAAATTTGGCGATAGCGCCATATCCAGGTCCCATGCGGAAAGTGTTTTTAAGGCCTCTGGTTACAATCTTATCGGAAACCCCAACATCCACCACATGCGGCGTATTTGTTTTGGCTGCTTCCTGCGTTGTCGCCAGTGTAATCGAGGATGCATAGCCCCCGACAATGCCTTTGGCTCCGCCTTCAATCAACTTGGCGGTTTCAGATGCACCAACTTCAGGTTTTGACTGGCTGTCTGCCAGCATCCCTTCGAGCATTGCCCCGCCCATGGATTTGATACCACCTGCTGCGTTGATATCCTCAATGGCCAACATCGCCCCAGCCCGGCACTGACTGC
>CAJQND010000332.1 GCA_905479595.1 uncultured Hyphomicrobiales bacterium | reverse complement strand
GGCATTTACTGTTGAGGACGCCAAGGCATTGCGCGGGGAAATCCCCGGTGGCCATTGCAAAAATCTGTTTTTGAAAGATAAAAAAGGCCAGCTCTGGCTCGTGGTTGCACTCGAAGAAGCGCAAATTGATCTAAAAGGTCTACCAGCAAAAATTGGTGCTGCGCGAATTAGCTTTGGTAAACCGGAGCTGTTGATGGAAGTCCTCGGGATTGCGCCGGGTTCGGTGACCCCGTTTGCCCTCATCAACGACACTGAACGCCGGGTGAATGTTGTATTGGATGAGGGTATGATGGCCCACGAACTGGTGAACTATCATCCATTGTGCAATACAGCGACAACAACGATCCGCTCGGCTGATCTGCTGGCATTTATCGAGGCGTGTGGGCATAAACCGCAAATTGTCGCCGTCAGCTGACTTTTTGGCCGCGTAACCCATTGTAATTGGCCCGGCGCGACGTCACATTGAGACCCACATCCCTGAAGACGCAGCGCAAACGCACAATCGCGCGAGGAATAGGCAAGTTATGGATATCAAATTTTCGTACGGAAACTCCCCTGGATCAGCTTCGGTAGCCGCAGGTGCAGAACCGGTTGCAGCACCGGCTGCGGCCCCAGTTGTGAACCCTGCTGACCTTATAAAAGATGTCAGCGAAGCTACGTTCATGGCTGAAGTGATTGAAGCATCGAAATCCGTGCCAGTGATTGTTGATTTCTGGGCACCGTGGTGTGGACCGTGCAAGCAACTGACCCCGGCTTTGGAAAAAGCAGTTATGGGTGCGCGTGGTGCCGTGAAACTGGCGAAAGTCAATGTCGATGAAAATCAGCAAATTGCCGGTCAGATGCGGGTGCAGTCGATCCCGGCGGTATTTGCATTTGTCGATGGCAAACCGGTTGACGGCTTCATGGGGGCATTGCCTCAAAGCCAGATCAAAGAATTTATCGCCAAGCTGACAAATGGCGCTGATGGAAGTGCCGAAATTGCTGCTGCCATTGACGCAGGTCACGCCGCATTGGAGGCGGGTGAATTTGCTGTTGCCAGCCAGACGTTTGGCGCCGTGTTACAGGTTGAACGCGATAACACCGCCGCAATTGCCGGATTGGCGCGCACTCAAATCGCAGCGGAGGACCTTGAAGGAGCTGAAGCGACCCTTGGTCTGACCCCGCCGGAAAAAGATGAAGACCAGGATATTGTTTCTGCCCGTGCCGCTCTCGAACTGGCGCAAGCGCCGGTAGATACTGGCGTGATCGCAGCGCTCACCGCAAAAGTGGAAGCAGACCCCAAGGACCACCAGGCAAGGATCGACCTGGCAGTGGCGTTGAATGCTGCGGGCCAGCGCGAGGAAGCGCTGGAGCAATTGTTGGCTTCAATCCGCATCGACCGAGCATGGAATGATGATGCCGCACGAACCCAGTTGTTGCAGTTTTTTGAAGCCTGGGGCATGACCGATGAGCTGACCGTGACCGGCAGGCGCGGGCTTTCAGCAATTTTGTTCTCATAACGGCCTGCACATGAGTTTTATGGACAAATATGCCGGGCTTGACGATTTACCCCAGCGGGTTGCGATTTTTCCTCTGGAAGGCGCACTTCTTCTGCCACGCGCCCAATTGCCCCTGAATATTTTTGAACCGCGCTATGTGCAGATGGTCAGCGATGCCATGTCCGGTGATCGCATTATTGGCATGATCCAGCCTGAAGCTGGCATCAGTGCTGATGAATTGAATGATCCCGCTATTGATGTTCCAATTTTTAAGACGGGGTGTGCCGGACGAATTACGTCTTATACGGAAACACCGGATGGACGGTTGATCATAACGCTTTCCGGTGTGGCCCGATTTCAGGTTAAACAGGAATTGGCACGGGTGACACCTTACCGGATTTGCGAAGTTGATTTCGCTGCGTTCAAAAGCGATTTGGACGCCGGGCGCGGGGAAGATGCCGTTGATCGTGATGGGCTGATTGAAATCTTCCGTAAATATCTGGATGCAAATTCCATGCAAGCAGACTGGAATGAAGTCGAAAACGCCACCACGGAATCTCTCGTCAACACATTATGCGTTATCAGCCCGTTCGCAGCGCGTGAGAAGCAGGCCATGTTGGAAGCAGCGACGCTTTATGATCGTGCCAGTGTTTTGGTCGCGCTGACCGAAATGGCGCTGGCATCCGGTCCCGGTGCAGAAATTGAACATTCACAACTTCAGTAATTAAGCGAGCAAGAGTAGGCCTCATGGCAAAACGTGAAATTGATCCAAAGCTGCTCGAAATCCTGGTGTGTCCGGTGACCAAGTCCACGCTCACTTTTGATGCAGATGCCAGTGAGCTGATCTCCAAGAAAGCACGCCTTGCGTTTCCCGTGCGTGATGGTGTGCCCATCATGCTGCGCGATGAAGCCCGCGAGTTGACCGATGACTGAAACCACCGCCTGGCCAACAGAACTCAAGGTAAGCGACGGAGGAGCTGTACTTAAAATCTCATTCGACACTGGCGAAACGTTTGAGCTAAACGCTGAGTTTTTGCGGGTGGAAAGCCCGAGTGCAGAAGTTAAAGGCCATGGACCGGGCCAGGAAATAACCGTCCCTGGAAAGCGCAATGTCAAGATCGTGGCGGTAGAGCCTATCGGTAACTACGCGGTTCGCATTCGCTTTGATGACCGCCATGATACCGGCCTGTATAGCTGGTCTAATCTTCATCGCCTGGGTCGCGAGCGCGACGAGATCTGGGCCGTCTATCTTGAGAAGATGGATGCCGAAGGCAAATCGCGCGATTAGGGTTTAACCTGCCGCTTACCGCTCCATAGCGTGATATTCTTCATTTGGCTGCATGTCGGTGGCCGCGGCCATGCGGTTTGACATGTTGAAGAACGACGCAACCGCGGAAATGTCCCAAATATCGCACTCGGAGAAACCTGCATCACGCAAGGTCTGCCGGTCTGCCTCAACGATCTTGTCAGGGTGTTCGGTTAATTTGACCGCAAAATCACACATGGCGGTTTGACGCGCATCAAGGCTGCCGGCCCGGTAATTCATCACCATTTGCTCACCAAGTGCCGGATCGCCGGAAAGCTTGCGTACCGCTGCTCCGTGGGCCGTAAGACAGTAAAAGCAGTGATTAACCGAGGAAACTGCCACCGCGATCATTTCACGTTCCAGCTTGCTAAGACCAGAGTCTCCAAGCATCAGTTCATTATAGAAAACGCTAAACCCGCCAAGCTTTGCACGGTCAAAACCGTAAGCAGTGAGAACATTTGGCACGAACCCAAGTTTCTCTGTGCAGATATCAAAATAAGCCTGCTGGCTCTCGTCGAGATCGAGGCCGGGAAGTTCCAGGGCAACGGCGTCGCTTGGGTTTGTTGGCTTGTTGTTTTTCACGTTTTCGTCCTCTTGTTCAATCCCGCTGGTGTTTTGCCCGCTAATGCCTAAACTAAAGTTTTAGTCTTACAATGAGACAAAAGCGTCGGGGGGAATAATGTCGAGTGATAAGCGACTGCATGCATTTGTAAAATCCATAATCAAGAAACTCAATCCCAAATCCGGACCAGCATTAAAGGCGTTCAGCGACCGGTTTTTTGAACACGGCGTTCTTGAAGACCTCCAGCAATACAGTTCCGAAGGTTTAGCAAACGTCGCCACAAAAGCATTCGATTTTGTCAAATCCCGCCCGCCCGGGCCTGCCAAAATCCGGGTTTACAACCCGACCGGGACCGAACGGCTGGACAATTTATCTGTTATTGAAGTCGCCAATGATGACATGCCATTCCTCGTGGACTCCATCCTTTCTCTGCTTGCCGAAAAAGGCCACACAGTTGAACTGGCACTACACCCGATTATTACCAGCCGCCGCTCTGCCAAAGGTGTAATCCAGGAAGTTCTCGACGCCAAAGAACTTATCGACGATAGCGGCCTTTCCCGCGATAGCTTTGTGCATGTGCATATTGGCAGGATTGCCGATGATGCAGAGCGCAAGGAACTCGAAGGGGAACTGGCCTCGGTGCTCAAAGATGTGCGCACTGTGGTACTCGACTGGCAGCCTATGCGGACGCGCATGGAAGAAGCCGTCGAAGAATACCAACACACCCCGCCACCGATTGCGGTTGATGAGCTGGCCGAAGCTATTCAATTTTTACAATGGTTGATTGATAACAATTTCACCTTCCTTGGTTTGCGCGAGTATGATTTCCGTGGCAGCCCGAAAACCGGGCGGTTGAAACCGGTGGAAGGCTCCGGGCTTGGCATTTTGCGCGACCCGGATGTGAAAGTGCTGCGCCGTGGGCGCGAGCTGGTGAGCTACACCCCCGAACTGCGCGAATTCCTTATGCGCCCGGCACCATTGATCATTACCAAGGCCAATGTGCGCGCCACCGTGCACCGGCGCACCCATATGGATTATATCGGCATTAAGCGCTTCGATTCTCGCGGCAAGCTGAAAGGCGAGTTGCGCGTTGTCGGCATGTTCACTTCAGTTGCGTATACGCGCAGTCCACGGTTCATTCCGCTGCTGCGACGCAAACTGGCCAATGTGATGGCAAAATCCGGGCACAAGGTCGATAGCCATTCTGGCAAGGCGTTGCTGAATATTCTCGAGACCTATCCGCGCGATGAACTGTTTCAGATCGACCGTAATCTGCTGACGGAAATCGCTTCTGGTATTATCCGGCTCAATGAGCGGCCCCGGCCCAAGCTGTTTGTGCGGGTGGACCGGTTTGACCGGTTCGTCTCCGTGCTCGCTTACATCCCGCGTGACCGTTACACCTCCGATGTGCGCGAAAAGACCGGGGCACTTATAGCCAATGCATATAGAGGTACTGTCTCGGCATTCTATCCTTCGTTTCCTGAAGGCGCGCTGGTCCGGGTGCATTTCATAATCGGGCGTTATGACGGGGTTACGCCAACACCGGATATCACAGAGCTTGAACGCCAGTTGGTGGAGATTATCCGCACGTGGGACGACAAACTCTCCCGCGCTTTGCAGGCGAGCGTTGAACCAGTTGAAGCCGACGCGATGGCCAAAGCTTACGAAGGCGCGTTTTCGCGCGCTTATGAAGAAGCTTATGAAGCATCCAATGCGATTACGGACATTGGGCGCTTGGAATCCCTTGCCGGTGATCGCGATGTGGCTTTGGAGTTCTATCGTCGTGAAGGTAGTGATGATGCGCAGGTCAACCTGAAACTCTATCGTCGCGGCAAGGCAATTCCACTTAGTGACCGGCTACCGATCCTGGAGCATATGGGGCTGCGCGCCAATGACGAGTACACATTCAAGATCAAACCCCAAAGTGCATCCTATGTGTTGCACGATATTGTGCTGACAACGGCTGATGGCGGAGTAATTGATCTCGCCTCGCGTGGGCAGCTGCTGGAAGACACTTTCCAGGCCGTTTGGCAGGGCAAGGCAGAAAATGATGGCCATAACGCGCTGGTGCTCAACGCTGGGCTGACATGGCGTCAGGTCGCGCTGTTGCGCACCGTGGCGCGCTATCTGCGCCAGGCAGGAATATCCTATAGTCCGGATTACATCTGGAATGTGCTAAACCGACATGCCCACCTGGCAGCCGATCTTTGGGCACTGTTTGAAGCCCGCTTTGAATTGGGGGGCAGTGACAAGAAAAAGAAAGCAGCGCAAAGCCGCATTCGCAACCGGATCAAAGCCGCACTTACCGATGTGCCCAGTCTGGATGACGACCGCATCATCAGGCGGTTTATGAATGTCATTTTATCGTCCGTCAGAACCAACTTTTATCAACGTGCAGAAGATGGCGGTGATAAACCGGTGATTTCACTCAAGATCGAGTCTGGCAAGATTGATGACCTGCCAGAACCCCGGCCATATCGGGAAATCTTTGTCTATGCGCCAGATGTGGAAGGTATTCATCTGCGCGGAGGACCGATTGCCCGTGGCGGTTTGCGCTGGTCCGACAGGCCGGAAGATTTCCGCACCGAGGTCTTGGGTCTGGCAAAGGCGCAGCAGGTGAAAAATGCGGTGATTGTGCCCGTTGGTGCCAAAGGCGGGTTCGTGCCAAAGCAAATGCCAGCCAACCCGACCCGTGAAGAGTTTATGGCCGAAGGCATCCGTTGCTACAAACTGTTCATAAACTCTCTGCTCGACGTTACCGATAACTTGCGTGGCAAGGACGTGGTTTTTCCGGGTGAAGTTACCCGCCACGATGGCGATGATCCATATCTCGTGGTGGCCGCCGACAAGGGCACAGCGACGTTCTCTGATATCGCCAACGGCATTTCCGAAGACCATGGATTCTGGCTTGGCGATGCGTTCGCATCTGGCGGCTCGGCTGGTTATGACCACAAGAAAATGGGCATTACCGCACGTGGTGGCTGGGAAGCGGTGAAGCGGCATTTCCGCGAGATGGATATTGATATCCAATCCGAGCCGTTCACTGTGGTGGGCTGTGGCGATATGTCGGGTGATGTGTTTGGTAATGGCATGTTGCTGTCCAAGGCAATCAAGCTTGTGGCCGCGTTTGATCATCGCGATATTCTTATCGACCCTAATCCTGACCCGGAAAAGACCTGGAAAGAGCGCAAACGCTTGTTTGGGCTGGCGCGGTCCAGCTGGCAGGATTACGATAAGAAGTTGATTTCCAAAGGCGGTGGCATTTTCCCGCGCTCCCTGAAAACCATTCCGCTTTCTGCTGAAATTCGCGCCATCATAGGCACTTCTGAAAAAACCATGGCTCCCAATGATCTCATTAAGGCGCTCTTGAAGGCGCCTTCTGATCTGCTGTGGTTTGGCGGCATCGGGACCTATGTGCGCGCCGCAAGCGAGAGCAATGCGGATGCAGGCGACCGGGCCAATGACGCATTGCGCATCACTGCTACAGAGGTTGGTGCAAAAGTGATTGGTGAGGGAGCCAATCTTGGCTTTACCCAACACGGGCGCATTGAGTTTGCCGCCAATGGCGGACGCATTAACACCGACGCGATTGACAACTCCGCCGGTGTGAACTCTTCCGATGTGGAAGTGAATATCAAAATCGCTCTTGGAGCTGCGGAAGAAAAAGGCAAACTCACCCGTAAAGCGCGCAATACCTTGCTGGTAAAAATGACCAGTGAGGTGGCTGGCCTGGTTTTGCGCAACAACTATCTTCAGACCCTCGCCATCACGTTGATGGAACGTGCTGGCACCAGGGAATTTGGATTTCTTGTGCGGATGATGAAAGATCTGGAAAGCAGACGCGAGCTCGACAGGGTGGTTGAAGATTTGCCCGATGACGTGGAACTTGCTGAACGTGAAGCGGCTGGAAAGGCATTTACCCGCCCGGAACTGGCGGTGCTTTTGGCCTATGCCAAGCTGGTTTTGTTCAGTGATCTGATGGCTGGCGATACGCCCTCGGAGCCCTATTTCCAGGCGGAGTTGATGCGCTATTTCCCGCAGGAAATGCAGAAAAAATATGCCAAAGAAATCGCCACCCACAGACTGGCACCTGAAATCATTTCCACCATGCTTTCAAATTCGATGATCAATCGCGGCGGTGCCGGGTTTGTGTTCCGTTTGATGGAGGATACCGGTGCCGGCGTAGACGATATCGCAAAGGGCTTTACCGCTGCGCGCGATGTTATGGGACTGCTCGACCTCAACGGTGAGGTGAATGCGCTCGACACGAAAATTCCGTCTGATGTGCAACTGCGTATCTATAATACATTGCAGTCACTGCTGCGCCGCGAGGCGAGTTGGTTTGTGCGCAATGGCGACTGGTCTGCTGGTCTTGAGAGCGTAATCAAACACTACCGTGATGGTTATGAAGAGCTTCGCGGGGTTATGCCTGCCTGTTTGGTCGACGAAGACAAAGCCCGATTGGTGGAACGCACAAATGAACTGGTTGAGCACGGCGTGCCAAAACCACTGGCTGCCAAAGTATCAGCGCTGCGGTTCATGTCGCGCGGGCCTGATATTGTGTTTGTTGCGACCCGCACAAATCGCAAAGTGCGAGATATCGCGCACGGATTTTTCTCAGTCGGTTCAAAGCTGAGCGTGGACCGCCTGGTGCTGGCCAGCGTGAACCTTGCTGCAACCGACTACTATGAGCGGATTGCCATAAATCGCGGTATTGAAACGGTGCTTACGGCCCATCGCAGCATCGCAGCGCAAATGTTTGCAGGCCGTGCTCCAGCGGCTAAGGCGGAAGCTGAATGGTTGAAAAAGAATGCGGCGGAGTTTGAACGGGTTCGCGAGACAATCGCAGATATGATGGCTGGTCAGGAGATGACGCTGGCCCGGTTGTCAGTTGCTGCCAGTGCCTTGAATGATCTTGTGGCGGTTTAGGGTCCAGACCCTAACTATTCGATTGTTACGGCGGTGCCGGCTGCTGTGACCATTAACATGGAGGCGTTGGGACCGACGGCTTCATAGTCGATGTCGACACCGATCACTGCATTGGCTCCCAATTGCCAGGCCTCTTCTTCCATTTCCTCAATGGCAATGGTGCGTGCTCTGTTAAGTTCTTTTTCATACGAACCTGAGCGCCCGCCCACAATATCGCGGATCGAGGCAAACAGGTCGCGAAACACGTTTGCGCCCAGTACGGCTTCGCCTGCGACCACGCCCTTGTATTCAAGTATTCGTTTCCCCTCGATGGAGTTTGTGGTCGTGACCAGCATTGAAAATCTCCTAAAAAATACGCAACAGAAAAATTATAGCACGGGTTTTTACATTGGCTATGATTTGCCAAACCCCTTAATCCGGGTCAGTTCATAAACATCAGAGGAAACAATCGTCTTGCCCACGGGCCACAGGGACAGGGCAGCAAGCTTTAAATGCGCCCAGGCAAATGGCAGGCCGATAATGGTGATGGCGAGAGCAACTGCGGTGACCACATGACCGATGGCGAGCCACCATCCTGCCAGAACCAGCCACAAAATATTGCCAACGGTGCCAAGTGACCCGGTTCCCAGATCCTCTTGTTCGGTCACTTCACTCCGGTCAAGGGCGATGCGGCCGAACGGCATGAATGCGTATCCGGCAATGTTAAAAGCCGAACGGGCCCAGGGAAGACCCACAATGGTAATCGCCATCAAAAATGCAGCGAGCGTCCAGCCAAGGCCCATCCATAAGCCACCAGTTACAATCCAGATTACATTCAGCGCAAAATTCAGTAATGACATGTAAAACGCCCCTTTAGTCAGCCATTGGTGGTTTGTTATTTCAACATTGGTTGCTTGCATAGCAGTTTCAATAGGTTCTATCCTTTCTCATTGGATTTTCCAGCCATTAAACCTTCCTTCTGGGGTGCAAATTGTCTGAAAACAAACAATTCTCCCAGGGCTTGGCCTTTGGCGTGTTAACCGTAATGATTTGGGGCGCATGGCCTGTCACCACGAGGTTGGGGGTTCAAGGCACCTTGACGCCGTATGACATTACCGCAATCCGGTTTTTTGTCTCCGGAATCCTGCTTTTGCCGTTTTATTTCAAGCTCACTTCCGCCGATGTTTCAGTGCCTGGAGCGCTGATTATGGCTGCATGTGCTGGTGCGCCATATATGTTGGTGACGGCAGCTGGGTTTACCTACGCCCCGGCCAGCCATGGTGGCGTTATCATTCCGAGCACCTTGCTTGTGGTTACGATGTTGGGGAGTTGGATTCTCAATGGAGATCGGCCAGATCTGGTTCGTACTGTTGGCTATCTGCTCGTGCTGGCCGGCATTTTGGTAATCGGTGCCGATAGTTTGGCAATCCGCACCGGATCGAGCTGGATTGGTGATCTGTTGTTTGTGGCCGGTGGCATTTTGTGGGCGATTTATACCTTGGCAAGCCGGTATTTCGGGGTGAGCGCGTTCAACGCCACTATTGTTGTTTGCGTGTTATCGCTGGTCACTTACATACCCGCATACGCGGTTACGCAGGGGGCAAATCTTTTACACGCGCCGTTAAAGGAAGTCCTTATTCAGGCAGCGGTTCAGGGGGTGGCGATTTCCATCATTGGCATGATTGCCTATACCCGCACGGTAGCGTTGCTTGGGCCAGCGCGCGGGTCTTTGTTTGCCGCGCTGGTGCCTTGTGCAACGCTTGTTCTGGCTTATCCGGTTCTTGGCGAAAGTCCCGGCCTTGCGGAATTGACAGGACTGGCGCTGGTGACTTGCGGGATGGTGGCTGGTCTTGGCCTGTTGAAACGATCGCGTATCTAGGGTCAGCGCCCTAGATCTTCCGGAACTTCATATTGCGGCCATCAGTGGTTTGTAACCACTTGCCTTGTCTGACGACGCGGCTGCAGCTTTCTTTACCCTTTGTCCACTTTGCCCAGACCACACAGAACTGGCCCTTGCGCACCCGCCAGCGACCATTGTCGGTCCTGCCCATGACCCAGCCTTTCAAGGTTCCACTTTTGCTTGCTTTGATTTTCATTTTCCAGGAGCCATCCACCACACCAACAAAAACGCCAGGGAAAAGGGAGACGAGTTCCTTAGCTGGCAAATAGCGATCTGCTGCGGAGGCTTTTTGACCCGTTATTGAACTTGCAGGAAGCAAAAGAGCCAAACCAAGCGCGAGAATGGCGAGTGATTTTGAATGCGTCTTCATTTTTGAATTCTCCTTGAATTTAGGCCCTAAAAGGTCAACCGGGTGAGGAAGATGTACATAGCAAAAGCTGCACCGGCAGCGAGTGCCAAATAGATGAGGGCGAATTGGTTGTCATCGTGGTGACGGGGCAGGGTTTCGCCTGCACTGAGCCCATCGGATTTAGTTGTTACTTGCAATTCTACCTCCAAATTTAGTCAAATTTGATTTGGCTCTCCGTTTCTTCAGTATTTACATAGTAATTATTTCTATTTTGACTTTTGAAAGTGAGACAATTATTTGTCTTAAGAAGACACATTGTTAAATTTGCTTTGTGATTGGGTTGTGATGCCAAATACACCAAGAATTAGAATGATCGGGGCGAGGGCGATAATTCATCACCTCAGGATTGGCGGTGCTGATATTCCGGGAATCCTCAAGTCAGCAGGACTCGACCGCCAGGTTCTAGAAGATGATAGTGCTTGGATCTCATACGAAAAATATGCACATTTCCTGGAACTTTGTGCGCTTGAACTTGATGATGAATTCTTCGGATTGCACGCTGCGACATCGGTCGAGCCCCGTGACGTTGGTCTCATCTGTTAT
>CAJQND010000331.1 GCA_905479595.1 uncultured Hyphomicrobiales bacterium | reverse complement strand
GCGCTGTGCCGATGCCGCCATTGAACACGTCGAACTTTTCGCTCAGCGCATGTGATGCTTCAGCCAAAATCTCTGGAGTTAATTCCGCAGCTTCCAATTTTCGGGTCAAAAAGCTTGCGAGCAGGCCTGAAACCCGTTTCGCTTCTGCGCGAATTTGCGGTTCGTTTCCGGCCCAATCTCCAAGAAACCCGTTCAATAGGTTTTTCAAATCATTGGGTGGAATATAAACGGCACCAAATACCGGTTCCTTTTCCGGCGTCAAAATAAGATTATTTGGCCAACCGCCTTGGCCGCTCATAGCTTCTGTTGCCAGCATATATGTCTCGTCTATGTCGGGCCGTCTTTCCCGATCGACCAGGATGGGCACGTAATTCTCATTGAGAATTTTTGCAATTGCAGGATTGGTGAAGCTTTCTTCCTGCATGACATGGCACCAGTGGCAGGCGGAATAACCAATAGAAAGATATATTGGTCGATTAAGCTTGCGGGCTTTATCAAACGCCTCATCTCCCCATTGATGCCATTTGACAAGGTCGCTTGCATGTTGCTGCAAATAAGGGGAGCCGGCGGTGATTTCTGTTGCCATAACCGGATGGGCGCTGATCCCGATGAACAACGCAAAGCAAAGCTTCCGCGAGAGTGATTTCCAATACTTCATGACATCATTTAGGCAACAAAGGATTGATAGTTTCAAATCACCTTGCTGTGTCAGGTCCATGCCTTTCCATGGTCCAGCGGCGCTATACCGAGATGACGCGCAATGGTCTGGCCGATATCTGAAAAACTCTCGCGTTTGCCAATTTCTTCAGCTGCAACCCCGGGCCCGTACGCCAGAACTGGTACACATTCACGGGTATGATCAGTGCCGGGCCAAGACGGGTCACAGCCATGGTCGGCAGTTAAAATGACCATATCGCCGGGTTTGAGCTTTGCCTGCAATTCGGGCAGACGTTTGTCAAAAGCCTCAAGTGCCCGTGCGTAGCCTTCAATATCGCGGCGATGCCCGTAAAGCATATCAAAATCAACAAAATTGGTGAAAATCAAACCCCCGTCGCTCAAAGCATCAACAGCTCGCAAAGTGGTGTCAAACAATGCCTCGTTACCTGCGGCCTTGATGATTTCACCAGTTCCAAGGTGGGCGAAAATATCACCAATTTTGCCGATTGAAATTACTGAATGTCCAGATTCGCTCAATTTATCGAGCAATGTGGGCGAGGGCGGAGGAACAGAAAAATCACGGCGGTTTGCTGTGCGTTCAAAGGTTTCAACGCTGTCACCTAAAAATGGTCGGGCGATAACGCGACCAATATTTAACGGGTCCGCCAGTTTCCGGGCGATTTGGCAAAGATCATAGAGCCGCTGCAGACCAAAACCCTTTTCATGGGCTGCAATCTGAATAACCGAATCTGCTGACGTATAGAGTATCGGCTTGCTCGTGCGCAGATGTTCAGCACCTAGTTCATCAAGAATATCGGTGCCGGAAGCATGCTTGTTTCCAAGTATGCCGGGCAAACCGGCTTCTGCGATAAGTGGTTCGGTAAAACTCTTGGGAACTGCGGGAACTTGGCGGGGAAAATACCCCCATTCGAACATCACCGGGACGCCGGCGATTTCCCAATGGCCTGACGGTGTGTCCTTGCCCCTCGATTGCTCGATGGCATATCCCCATTGACCCGAAATGTTTGCGTTTGCATTCAACCCGGCAGGAACCTTACCTGTGCAGGCTTTGGCAGCGTTTGCCAGGCCAAGGGCTGTCATATTGGGCAAAACCAGCGGGCCACGTGGATTGGCGTTACACCACTCTGCAATGTGGCCAAGGGTGTCAGCGCCGGAATCACCGAATTGTTCGGCGTCAGCAGCGGCACCAATACCAAAGGAATCCAAAACAAGAAGGAACGCACGGCTCATGATGGAGAATATGGGATGGTCTCAATGACCGCGCAAGGCGTCGTCGATGCATCCCCCAAATTGTAAGCGGCCTCAACGATGCGTGCTGCACGCTCTGCCGCGTCCTCGTTTCGGGCGTGAATGACCGCAAGTGGTGTGTCTGGGCCTACCGCATCTCCAATGACTGCAAGGTTCTCCAACCCAACTGCATGGTCAATGCTATCGTCCGCCCGGCGGCGGCCTCCGCCCAATTCAACCACAGCAAGCCCTAGCGCACGGGTGTCAATTGCCGCTACGTGGGAGGCCTCATTGGCAAATACGGGTTTTTGGATTTGTGCAACGGGAAGCAGATTGTCTACTTGAGAAATTACGTTTTTTGACCCGCCCAGCGCTGCTACCATTTTTTCAAACCTCTCGGCTGCTGCGCCACTCGACAGGGCGTGGTTGAGCATGACTTCGGCTGCATCCAGATCTTCTGCGCAGTTTGAAAGAACAAGCAATTCACAACCAAGCGCCATGACAACGTCATGCAACCGGTTTCCGCGCTGTTTGCCAGTCAAATATGCAACCGTATTGCGGACCTCAATGGCATTCCCCGCCACCGGCGCGAGTGGTTCGTCCATGCCGGTCAGGATTGCACTGGTCTTAAGCCCCGCACCATTGGCAGTCGTGACCAGGCTTTCTGCCAATGCGCGAGCATCGTTCTGCGCAACCATAAAGGCGCCAGAGCCGGTTTTGACGTCCAGTACCAGGGCATCGAGCCCGGCAGCCAGTTTTTTGGATAAAATTGAAGCGGTTATGAGGGGGGTAGATTCCACTGTGGCGGTCACATCGCGAATTGCATAGAGCCGCCGATCCGCGGGCGCAAGGTCGGGTGTTTGGCCAATGATTGCACAACCTGCCTCGGACATGGCTTGGCGGAATAAGTTGATGTCAGGTTGTGACGTATAGCCTGGGATCGAATCCAGTTTATCAAGCGTCCCTCCGGTATGGCCGAGCCCACGCCCGGAAATCATTGGCACGAACGCCCCGCAGGCCGCGAGCATGGGCGCGAGCATAAGCGAAACATTGTCCCCAACCCCGCCAGTGGAATGTTTATCGATTACCGGGCCATCAAATCCGGCTTTTGACCAATCAATCACCGTGCCGCTATCGCGCATGGCGCAGGTGAGTGCGACGCATTCATCGGCAACCATGCCTTGAAAAAAAATCGCCATGGCAAAGGCCGCAGCTTGGCCTTCGCTGATGGATCCATTGGAAAGGCCGGAAATGAAAAAATCGATTTCGGCGGTGCTTAATACATCGCCATTGCGTTTGTGGCGGATGATTTCCTGCGGCAACATATCAATATCCGTCATTCGCTGGTTGTTGATCTTCTGCGCCCAGACAGGCGAGCAAATCACCCAACACCCCAGAGGCACCGAAGCGTAAGGTTTGAGGTGATGCCCAGTCTGGCCCCATTATTTTGTCGGCAATGGCCAGATAGGTGGCTGCATCACTGGTTGTTTTAATGCCGCCTGCCGCCTTAAAACCTGCGTTTTTCCCGCTGGCGGCGATTTCTTCAAGCATAATGGCCGCCGCTTCAGGTGTGGCATTTACCGGCACTTTTCCGGTTGATGTTTTGATGAAATCTGCGCCGTTTTCGAGAGCGATACGGGCAGCAGATCTAATGGTTGCTTCGTCTGCCAGTTCACCGGTCTCCAGAATGACTTTCAGGCATAGTTTTTGTGGTACCTCGCGCCGGCACGCGGCAACCACTTGTGCGGCAATTGCCGTATCTCCGTCGCGGATGGCCCGCCAGGGAATAACGATATCTACCTCATCCGCACCGTCTGCAATTGCTCTTGCAGCTTCGTGCGCTGCATTTTCAACATCGCTACTTCCATCTGGAAAATTTGCTACCGTAGCCACGTTAATTCCGGTGCCTGACAGGAGCGCTTTGGCGTGGGGAACGAAACGCGGCCATATACAGACTGCCGCCACAGGACCGTGAGGGGTGTTGGCTCGCTCGCACAGGGTGTTTATGTCATCTTGAGTTGAACCATCATTAAGATCGGTCAAATCAACCAGTAGAATGGCTCGTTGAGCTGCTTTTTTCAGATCAGTCATTGTTTGTCAGCTCCAGGTACTTGGTAAGAAGCCGGATCATGGATCCTGCGGCACGTGTGCCCTGGGTTTTTGTTTCATCGTGGCTGGGCGATGCCCCCTGAATTCCTGCAGCGAGGTTGGTGATCATCGACAATCCGGCCACTTTCAATCCAAACCGCCGGGCGAGAATGGTTTCTGGAACCGTTGACATGCCCACCGCATCGGCCCCAAGGGCGCGTGCAGCGATGATTTCAGCTGGGGTTTCAAAGCTAGGTCCGGAAAACCACATGTAAACGCCTTCCGCTAGCGGCAGCTTTTCATAACGCGCAGCGTCACGCATGCGTTCTGCGCAATCTGGATCATATGCGTTCGTCATGGAAACGAAGCCTGCGTCGCCCGTTTCTCCTATAAGTGGGTTTATACCTGCAAAATTGATGTGGTCAGTGATGAGCATAATCTGACCGGGACCGGTATCCACATTTACCGATCCGGCCGCATTCGTAACAATAAGGGTCTCAATCCCAAGTTCAGCAAGGGCCTCGATTACCGGGCGCATGGCCGTCGCATCACCTTGTTCGTAATAATGAACGCGCCCTTGAAGCACAATTATTTCGCGTCCACCGAGAATTCCTGAAACGAGTTGTCCTCCATGGCCGGAAATGGAAGGTTTCGGGAAACCTGGCAGGTCCAGATAGTCGATTGTTAAGGGGTTTTCCAGCGCATCCGCGACCCCACCAAGACTTGAACCAAGAATAATCGCTTCACGAGGCGATCTCTGGCCTAGTTTTTCATGTAAAATTTTGGCTGTATCGTTCACCTAAAGGGCCTCCGGTCCGAAAGCTTTTGGCAGCAACTCTTCAAGGCGCATTGTCTCTTTCGGCCCGTTCTCGTCGCATAAATGCACCAGTGTATCCGGTTTTCCAAACTCAGCAATGCGCTGGCGGCATCCGCCACAAGGCGTGATCATTGTTTTTTTGGCTGCAACGATCGCGATTTCCAAAATTCTATGCTCGCCCGCCATTACCATGTGGCTGATTGCAGTGGTTTCTGCACAGTTACCTTCAGGAAAACTCGCATTTTCTATGTTGCAACCGGAATATATGTTTCCAGCTTCGGATAGGACTGCGGCTCCGACTGGAAATTGGGAGTAGGGCGAATGTGAAAATTCCATTGCGGCATTCGCGGCTTTGAAGAGTTGGTCTTTCATGATCATCGTTCTTTCACATATGGCACGCCACCGGCACTTGGCGGGGTGGCTCGGCCAATGAAGCCGGCAAGGAGAATTACCGTTAAAATATAAGGTATTGCTTGCATGAATTGAACTGGAATCTCACCAATTCCAGGTAGAGATGCGCCTTGCAGGCGGATAGCGGCGGCATCAAGCAGGCCGAACAGGAAACAGGCGCCCATGGCCTGCACAGGCCTCCATTTGGCAAAGATGAGGGCGGCAAGGGCGATAAACCCTTTGCCAGCGGTCATATCGCGAATAAAGCCAGCGCTTTGTTCAACAGCCAGATATGCCCCGGCAAAGCCGCATAGAATGCCGCAACAGATTACTGCGCGATACCGAAGCCAAACCACTGAAATGCCAGCTGTATCGACAGCAGAGGGATTTTCACCTACCGCGCGCAAACGTAACCCAAACCGGGTGCGGTAAAGCACCCACCAGGTAAGCGGCACAGCGAGATAGGCGAGATACACGAGTATTCCATGACCGGACATGATTTCTGAGTAAATCTGTCCAATGACCGGCACAGATGCCAATTCAAGAGAATATGGCAGGGTGAGATCGAGAAAACGTGCCTCTTGGGGAAGTTTTGGCGTTTGACCACCTTGATGAAACCAGGTCGCGCCAAGTTGCGCTGTGAGGCCTATTGCAAGGATATTGATGGCAACGCCGGAGACGATTTGATTGCCCCGGTGGGTGATGCAGGCAAAGCCATGCAACAATGCCAACAAAACTGATGCCGTGATGCCTGCTGCCAATCCTGCCCAGGGCGAATTGGCCAATGACGCCACTGCACCGGCAGCAAAAGCTGCGCCAAGCATTTTTCCTTCCAGACCAATATCAAAAATACCTGAGCGTTCTGAATACAGCCCCGCCAGGCAGGCAAACAACAAGGGCACAGAGAGGCGTACCGCTGAATCAACCAGGAGAGCAATGATTGTGAGGGTTTCCATCACTTATCCCGCTCCTGTAACCGGAATGGGAGCATTCTTGATGAAAAGGCGCTCAAGGCGCGGGCGAAACAGGTTTTCCATGGCACCTGCGA
>CAJQND010000330.1 GCA_905479595.1 uncultured Hyphomicrobiales bacterium | reverse complement strand
CTGGTTCAGTTTGATACCCTTGGGCCGTTCCTTGTGATCGCCGTGTTGTTGAGTGCTGCACAATTTGCCATAGGCAATGTCATTGAGCCTATTTTCATGGGCAAAGTGCTGAATTTATCTTCCGTTGTTGTGATTATCGCCCTGTCATTATGGGGCAGCGTTTGGGGCATTGTGGGCATGTTCATGAGCGTTCCGATCACAGTGGTGTTGATGATCATGTGCGCCCACATCCCGAATTTGAAGTGGATTGCCGTTCTGTTGTCTGAAGACGGCAAACTTGCAGAGGCTCCCGCATGACAAAACAAAATACATTGGGTACCCGGCTTTCCGACTTGCAGAGCGAGGCGAAAGATCTGATTGCGCAGCGACACCGCCGGCCAGCCAAGAAAAAAGGCAACCCTAAATCAACGAAACCGGTGTCCGAACCCGCAGAGCCAGATAGCTTGCATCTGCAACTGGAAGAAATGGCCCATGCTTTTGAAACACGCGTGGAAGATTTCGCAAATGAAGCGAAAGACGGATTTCGCGAACACCCTATCCTCACCGTGGCGGCAGCATTCGCCATTGGCATCTTAATTGGACGTTTGTCAAAGTAACTGGAGTAATCCCATGGAAGTTTTCGTGCGCCATCTAAAGATTTTGTGGAGTGCTGAGCGCATGCTCGGTGAACTCAAACTCCGGGTTGTCACCCATAAAATAATACTGGGAGCGATTGCTGCCCTGGCCGGGTTGTTCGGTCTTGGTATGCTCAATCTGGCGGCTTTTTTTGCACTTCAGGTTCACATGGGCCCAGCCGGATCGGCCCTAATTGTGGCCGTTGCAAATCTCGTATTTGCAGGGATTTTAGTGAGTATCGCCAGTAAGCTGGCACCAGGCCCGGAAGTGAAGATCGTTGAGGAAGTGCGTGAGATTGCCTTGGCGGATATTGAGGCCGAGGCTCAGGCCGTGCAGAACGAACTGCGAATGGTGCGCGACGAGATTATGTCGATGCAGGCTTCCGTAAGCCGCCTGTTGCATAACCCGCTTGAGCTGCTGGCACCGAAAGCCATCGTGCCGTTGATTGCGGCGGCGACGCAAATTATCAAAAACTGGGATAGTTCGCCGAAGCCCGCTCCAAAAAAACCGGCAGCTTCAAAACGCAGGGCACCAGCCGCTTCGCGCCGGAAAACCAAATCCTCCTAGGGTCCTGGCCCTAGCGTTCTGAAAGCGTGCGGCGCACAGCGTCTTGCCAGCCGGAATATTTGCGTGTGCGCTCTTCATCACCCATCGCCGGGGTAAAGCGTTTTTCGCGGGCCCAGGTCGCGGCAAATGTTTCTGGCGCTGGTAAAATATCTGCCTGAAGCCCTGCAAGGTATGCCGCCCCCAGAGCCGTGGTTTCGGCAATTTCCGGGCGGTCTACCGGCGCATCAAGAATATCCGCCAGACGTTGCATCATCCAGTCGGAAGCGACCATGCCACCATCGGCACGCAGGACCGTGCTGGCGGGGGAATGCCAGTCTCCCCGCATGGCTTCAAGAAGGTCACGTGTCTGGTAGCACACCGCCTCCAGGGCTGCCCGGCAAAATTCTTCAGGTCCCGAATTCCGGGTTAACCCAAACATCGCACCGCGACAATCGGCATCCCAGTAAGGTGCGCCAAGGCCGGTAAAGGCCGGCACCAGATAAACATTGTCATTTGGATCAGCTTCAGCTGCCAAAACCCCGGACCTGGCCGCGTCATCGATCAACCCAAGACCATCGCGCAGCCATTGCACCGCCGCACCGGCAATAAAAATGGACCCCTCCAGCGCATAAACCGGCTTGCCGTCGAGTTGATAGGCGATTGTGGTCAATAACCGGTTTTTAGAGCGGATCGCCTGGCTGCCGGTGTTGAGCAACGCAAAACAGCCAGTGCCATAGGTGGATTTCATCATCCCCGGTTCAAAGCAGGCCTGGCCAATTGTCGCTGCCTGCTGGTCGCCCGCGATCCCGGTAATTCTGATTGGTCCACCGAACAAATCTGGTTCTGTCGTGCCGAACTCAGCCGCACTATCCATGACTGTCGGCAACATGGTTTCAGGGACACCGAAAAGATCACACAGATGCGGCGACCATATCCCTTCATGAATGTCGTAGAGCATGGTGCGGCTGGCATTGGTCGCATCTGTGGCATGGGACTTGCCGCCGGTAAGCCGCCACAGCAGGAAACTGTCGACCGTGCCGAAACAAAGTTGACCGTCCTCGGCTCTTTGGCGGGCACCATCTACCTGATCCAAAATCCATGCAATCTTGGTGGCGGAGAAATACGGATCAAGCAACAATCCTGTGCGGGCACTGACATCGTTTTCGTGGCCATCGGATTTAAGTTGAGTGCAAACCTTGGCGGTGCGCCGGTCCTGCCATACGATTGCCGGATGAATGGGAATGCCGGTCAGTCGATCCCAGACAATTGTGGTTTCTCGCTGGTTTGTGATGCCGATCGCTGCAATATCACTTGCCTGAATACCGGCGGTTTCCATGACTGCCCGGCAGGTTGAAACAACGCTTTCCCAAATGTCTTCCGGGTCATGTTCCACCCAGCCGGAATTTGGAAAGTGCTGAGTGAACTCCTGTTGGCTGACCGCTTTTATTTTTAATTTTTCATCAAACAGGATTGCCCGTGAAGACGTCGTGCCTTGATCAATCGCCAGAATATATTCGCTCATTTGGTTCTCGTTCTTGGGGCTGCCCTTAATCTTCGTCATAGAAACTATGCGATCCGGGTAGCACCACGATAGTGGAAACTTTGGGAAGCGTTTCTTCGGAGATTGTTATGGTTTTGGACGCGTGGGTTTTAATCGGAAATGTTTCGTCGAGGCGCGCCAGAAATCCGGCCAGCGTGTTGGCGGAGAAATAGTGCATTGGAATGATCATTCTGGCACGTAATGATTTCAGGACACCAATCATACTCTCATGGTTCAGCGTGTACGTGCCATCAACTGGAACCATGACCACATCAAGCAGCCCAATCATGCCAAAGTGCTGAGGTGTCGGGGTGTGGTGCAAATGGCCGAGATGGCCAATACATAATCCGGCCAGTTCGAAAATAAAAATTGAATTGCCAAATGGCTCCACTGCGCCGCTCCAACTGCGTATGTCGGTTGGCACATTGCGAATTTGCACATCGCCAACTTCGACATCATGGCGCGCCGCGCCACCTTGCGGGTTCCAGCCGCGCAGAACATGGGGAATACGCGGGTCCACGAAATCCGTGTAGTGGGTTTCGTGGGCATGGTTCATTGTGACGACCTGGGGCAGATCTGTTACGCCGGTATATCCGGAATAATCGGTCGCGATGGTAACCCCCTTGGGGCTTTCGATGAGAAATGTCGAGTGTCCGGCAAACGTGAGTTTTACCTCGCCTTCGTCAAGCTTTGCCGACGGCTGGTTTACAAAAATAGCTTGTGGAAATGTGTTTGCCATTGCCAGGCAGCGGCTTGGCCGTGCTTCTGCTGGCGCCATGACGCCGAAAAACAGAACAAACAAGATTGTTGCGACGCGTCCGATGTTGGCCATGACTTACCCCTGTTTGAGAACGAGGACAAAATTGTTTGACGGCATTTCAACGATGCGGTCCATCACCAGCCCATGCAATGCTGCTTCGCTGGAAATATCTGCGGTATCGCGAACGCCCCAATGTGAATTACTGGCGCGCAGGGACGCATCAAAGTCTGCATTGCTTGGCGCGGTATGGGTGCCGTCTCTGGAAAACGGACCGTAAACAAACAAAGCACCATCACTCGCCAGGTGTTTGCCGGCTCCTCGTAACACCCCTTGGGCGACTTCCCATGGCGCGATGTGAAACACATTTGTGCACAAGATTGCGCGAAGGTTTTCTGCAGGCGGACGTCCCCGCGCGCCAAGCCGCCAGTCTTCATCAGCCGCATCAAGCTCCACAGGTGCTCTGACATTGCTCACATTGTGGTGGGCGCACCATGCGGCAACGCTCTTGCGATGGGCATACAAAGGGTCGCTTGGCCAGAAAGTCTGGGCAGGAAAAGCAGCGCCAAAAACCGCAACATGCTGTCCGGGCCCGCTGCCAATTTCCAGAACATGACCTGGTGTGTCTTCCAGATGGGGGCGCACAACCTCCAGGATTGGCTGATGGTTGTTGTGAAAGGCAGGCGAGTTAAACCGCCCATCGGGCGTCGCCCCCTTTGTTTCTTTGGAGTAATCGGAAACAAATCGTGCCATTGCCGCATACCTCCATGTCGCGCCCGGTGGCGCTTATTTCTTCAACCAATACACAATAGCGCCACCAGCCAGCCCGCCAAGTAAAAAACTGATGATCGCCAGCCACACCAGCGATTGGCTTAAAGCCTGAAATGTAAAATCAATCACGATCAGCCGCCCTTCTGCATATGGCCAAATAGACCGGTTTAAGTTTAGTGTAAGAAAAAAATCAGGAAATGAGGAATATATGTTGAAGCGGCTGGGGATTTCGATGTTTATCGTCGCCATTATTCTGTCAATTCTTCACTATTTTATTGGTTTTCACACCAAACTAGGTGAATTGGCAGGTTTTTTCTTGGGCACACACGCTACTTATGCGGCAGGATCTTTCATCGTCGAGTTCATTCTTTACCTCGTTTTCTTCTTTCTCGGCGTTTGGGGACTGACCATGGTGGCAGGATCAACACAAAAGTAACAAGCGCGCCATCACGGTGCTTCAGACAAAAGCTTTTGAACGTCCAAAGGCGAAGTTCCCATTTGCAAATCACCGTTTTTGCCTCGTGGCCATTCTTTTTCAGGTCGGTCGCGATACAGTTCAACGCCATTTCCATCAGGATCGGTGATATAAACAGCTTCACTGACCCCATGATCTGATGCCCCATCAATGGGAATGCCTGCGTCCAGAACTCTTCGCAAAGCGTCGGCGAGTTCTGTGCGGTCGGGGTAAAGAAAAGCTGTGTGATACAGGCCAGTGTGACCGTTTGGTGGCGGTGTGCCATCCAGGCTTTCAAATGTATTTAATCCAATATGGTGATGGTATCCGCCTGCAGACAGGAACGCAGCGCGAGAACCAAATTTTTGCTGCAGGTCAAAACCCAGTACACCTGCGTAAAATCCAATGGCGCGATCGAGGTCTGCGACTTTGAGATGTATATGGCCGATCTTGGTTTCTGGATGAAGTTTCCGCACTCTCAATCCTCCTTTGGAACACATGCGACCTCGAATTCAGGGTCCGGTAGAGTGAGTTGACGATAGCTTGAGCAATCGATTTTGAATAGGCGCTGTTTCTTGCGCGCGAACCATGCAAGCCTATGTCTAGTGAATTCATTCTGGGGAAAACGACGATGACACAGGTTTCTATTATTGGGCTCGGGGCAATGGGCGCTGCACTTGCGGCGTGTTTGTTGGAAAATGACTATGAGGTGACGGTTTGGAACCGATCGCGTGAAAAAGCAGTGCCATTGGTTGCCGCGGGCGCAACACTTGCAGCTTCAGCTGAAGACGCCATAGCAGCAAGTCCAATAACAATTGTCTGCATCAAGAACCATTTGGAAACCTTTCGATTGCTTGAGCCGATTAAGGATGTCTGGCAAGGGAAAACAATTTGCGATTTGAGCACTGGTGATTCAGTGGATGCTGACCGGCTCGTGTCGTTCCTCCAGTCAAACGGAGCAGATTATATGATTGGCATTATCAACGCCTATCCCAGCGGCATTGGTAAAGACAGCACCACAATAATTACAGTCGCAGTCGAAGAAACCTGGACCCGGCATGCGGGTGTCATCAAAACCCTCGGTGGGCGTTCTACCTATATTGGAACAGAACCCTCTGCATTGACCGCGCTGTTTGCGGCTTTGTTCACAACACGCCAGGGTTTTATGTTCGGGATGATTTATGGTGCGCTGGTTTGCGAAAAAGCAGGTGTGCCGCTTCAGGTTTTCTCCGACCAAATCCCGGTTTCGATTGAAATGAACAATAATTATTACAAAACCTTTGCCGCAACCGTGCCCGACGCGAACTATGATAACCCCGAAGCATCCATGGCCACCTATGCAGCGGCGTTGGACGATGCGCTGAGCACGTTTAAATCCAATGGCACGCCGGCAGAGTTGCCACAGCTATTTTGCGATATGGTCCACAAGGCAATGAAGGACGGACTTGCAGAAAAGCAGCTCACGGCATTGGTGCAACACATGCTCAAATGAAGCGTTATTGGCGCTCGTCTGAGCGTAAACGACGCTCCAGCCAGCGTACCCCGGCAGATACAATGAGGATGAGTACCAGGTATTCAAGCACCAGAATGGTGTAGACTTCCAATGGCCGGTATTCGGTTACAACAAGCTCATTGGCGCGCCGCGTAAGTTCCTGCATGCCGATTACCGACACGAGTGATGACATCTTCAACATGTAGACAAGTTGGTTGCCAAGCGGCGGCAGGATGCGCCGTAAGGCTTGGGGAAGAATAACGTAGCGCATGGTATCGGTGTAGTTGAGCGAAATAGATTGTGCGGCTTCGTGCTGGCCCTTGTCGATAGACTGGATGCCAGCACGGAAAATCTCGGCCTGAAAGGCACTGTCCGACAAAGCCAGTGCGATGACACCCGCCCAGAATACGCTGATGGAAATATCTGCAATTTGCGGCAAGCCGTAATAGACCCACAAGATAAGCACCAATATGGGCACCGCGCGTACCAGCTCGACATAAACCCGGTTAATCGCTCGCACGGGGCGTTTTTCAGATAATCCCGGCAGGGCGATGAGCAGTCCCACGACAACAGAAATCGCAATCGCGGTGATCGAAAGAGCCAGCGTGTATTTTAATCCGCCCAGCAGGAACCCAAGATTAATCCGCCCCTGTTCTGTGGATGGAGAAACCACATACCAACCCCAATTTGCCGAACACCCGCTTACGGCAAATCCGAAAAGCAAGATCAACAGAGCAGTTCTTGCCGTGGATATATGTTTGAAAATGTTCATCAATGGGCCAGGATTTTCTGCAGGAACGTCTGGCAGCGTTCGCTGCGGGGTTTTGTGAAAAATGTCTCTGGTGGCGCTTTTTCAACAATCTCGCCAGCATCCATAAACACCATTGTGTCGGCAACCCGGCGTGCGAAACCCATTTCGTGGGTCACCACAATCATCGTCATGCCGGTTTCAGCGAGATCGCTCATGACATCGAGCACTTCGGAAATCATTTCTGGGTCCAGTGCCGAAGTCGGCTCGTCAAACAGCATAATGCGCGGCTCCATGCACAATGAGCGGGCAATCGCCACGCGCTGCTGCTGGCCGCCTGAGAGCTGGGAAGGATATTTCTGCGCCTGCTCTGGAATGTGTACCTTGGCAAGGTAGTCCATAGCGCGCGCTTCGGCATCCGCCTTGGAAAGCTTGCGCACCCGCAACGGACCAAGGGTAAGGTTTTCAAGCACAGTGAGGTGTGGAAACAGGTTGAATTGCTGGAAAACCATGCCAACTTCACCGCGAACAGCATCGATGTCGGTGCGTTTGTCGGTCAATTCCACACCATCCACGAAAATGCGGCCCCGCTCGTGGCGTTCCAGCCTGTTGATACAGCGGATCATCGTCGATTTGCCCGAGCCGGACGGCCCACAGACCACCACCTTTTCACCCGGCTTCACCGTCAAGTTGACGTCTTTGAGTGCCTGGAAGTCTCCAAACATTTTAGAGACGTCTTCCAAAACAATGAGCTGGTTTGATGGCGTCATCGCATTCATGTGATGTCCTTAAAACCTTGAACTATTGTGCACGATACGGATTTGTATATGCTTTGTCTTCACGTTGAATAAAAATTTGGTCAATCAGGAAATTGGGACGGCAACAATGAAGCTCGTAAAAATAATATGCGCTGCGGCCATGTTGATGGTGGCAAGCGTTCATGCCAATGCGGAAGGCGCATTGCAGGATATTCTGAATTCCGGCGTTTTGAAAGTTGGCACCACGGGCGACTGGAACCCGATGACCATGAAAGACCCGGCCACAAATTCCTATAAAGGCTATGACATTGACGTCATGACCGAACTTGCGAAGGATTTGGGCGTGAAGGTGGAATTTGTTCCAGCCGACTGGAAAACTCTGGTTTCCGGCGTGGTGTCTGGCAAATACCACATGACCGGTTCGGCTTCCCTGAAACCGGCGCGCGCTAAAGTGGCAGGATTTTCGAACAGTTATTTCTCCCTTGCTACCGTGCCTTTGACTTTGAAAAAGAATGCAGAGAAATTTACCGATTGGGGCAGCCTGGACAAACCGGATGTGACTGTAGCTGCAACTCTTGGCACCACCCAGGAAGACCAGGTGAAACGGTTCTTCCCCAATGCCAAGCATAAGATTGTTGAAGCACCTGCCCGGGATTTCCAGGAAGTTCTTTCCGGACGCGCAGATGCGCATATCACCTCAAATGTGGAAGCTTACAAGCTTGTTGAAAAATACCCGCAGATGATGGTGG
>CAJQND010000329.1 GCA_905479595.1 uncultured Hyphomicrobiales bacterium | reverse complement strand
GGACGTAGTTTTTCCTGCCACCATGAGTTTCCCCATTGGTTGGACCCGGCCTGCCAAGCGGGTCGATATCCTGGCCTTCCTGCCCGGTTTGCTCATGATTTCCCATAGCACCTTGCTGGCCCGTTCCCTGCCGCATCATCTCATTCGCCATTGACTGGGCACCATCACGGAGGTTTTCCATAGCGCGGCCTTGTTGTCCCAAGGCCGTTCCGCGATCAGATTCGCCAAGCGATCCTTGCGCGCCGCGCATTTCGCCTTCGGCTTTGCCCAGGCCTTGCGGCGGGCTCATGCCCCGATTTTTAAGCCCTTCGAGCATTCTATCCAGCATATCGCCCAACTCGCCCTGACGACGCGCCAGTTCGCGCGCGGTTTCAGACTGACCCTGCTCGCCATTTTGCGGTGAACCATCCTGATTTTTCTGCCCCCGCTCCGGCAACTTGAATGTCTCATCCATCAATTGCTGCTGGCGGTTCATCAATTCGCCAAGCTCTTGCAAGGTTTTCGCTGTTGGAGAATTGCGCTGCTGGCCGCGCTGGGTCATCGCGCCTGGACGCATTTTTTCCATCAACCGTTCAAGTTCAGAAAGCAGTTTTTGTGCGGCATCGCGTGCACCGGAACGGGCCAACTTTTCGATCTGGTCCATCATTTTCTGCAAATCTTGTGAGGTGATGACCTTGCTTGCATCAAATTTTTGGATTTGGTCCATCCGGCCTTCTTGAATCCGGCGCTGCATTTCACGGGCCAACTCGCGCATATAGCGGTCCATCGCCTTGCGCATACGGTCCATAAGCTCGGCGATCTTTGCCGGCGGGGCGTTCTCGGCCAAAGCTTTCGCAAGTTCCTGGCGAATTTTGCGCAATTCACGTTCTGCTACTGATAAGTTTCCGTCTTCAATGCTCAGCGCGATTTCCCAAAGCAGGCTTACCACATCGGCGAAATCCGCATCAGAGCGGGCATTCATCATGGCCCGGTGCGCGGTGTTCAGACCAAGATAGACCCCGCTGCGGGCAATCAATCCATCGGGATAGATCATAAACGCCTGCAACACCTGGGCGACCATTGCACTGTCTTGAATATTGCTCACCAGCGCGCGGCGCTGTTCTATAACGGCGCGGGCCAATGGCTCGGTGAATACGCGCTCCGGCATGACGAAACGCATAGGCGCGTTTTCATGATCGCTCATTTGCCCGGCCCCATCGCGCGCTGTCACGGTCATTTCAACGGCAAGGCCGGCCCATGGATGCGGAGCCAAATCACGAAAGACTTCACCCTTGGCAGTGCGCGGATTTAGACGCGGCAAGTCGATAGAAAAATCCGGTGGTGGAAAAAGGCTCGTTGCCGAGCCGCGGGCAGCCGCAGTGGCAAAGCTGTCTGGTGCCAGTTGTATACGTGCAGAAAGGGCATTTACCCCATAATCATCTTTGGTTTCATAGTCGAAATTGAGGGTGCCATCATCGGTGGGGCGGACAGCGGAAATCTTGACCTGAGGCGGATTGTCATCAACCAATCCAAATGCCCAGGTGGCCAGCACATCATCTCCATCTTGAATGGTGATTTGCTGCGGTTGTGCCAGTTTCAGTTTGAGGTTGAAAATACCCGGGCTATCCTCACCCCCTGCTGGCTGCGCCTTGTCGCGCTCAAATTCGATTTCTTTCGATACAGCTGGCGTACCGAAGCCGCCTGCCTCAATACGTGCGACCGGTCGGGTTACACCATTTAACCGGATAACCATCTCGCTATTGACCGGCACATGAACCTGAGGTGGTTCCGTCGGCAAGGGTAGCGCTCTGTCGAGTTGTCCACGGGCGAAGAATATAGGTGCCTTGCCCGTATAGGCGGGCGGGCTGACCCAGGCATCCATGAACACAGGCACGACATTCCGCTCAACAGGAACGATTGCATGCCTTATTCGTTCCGGCGCATCGGCACCGGTCAGTATTGCCAGGGTTCCGGCAACCAAAATAAGCAAGTAGCGCAGAGCATAGGGGTCTTTTTCAGCAAGCGACGAACGTGGCCATCCCGCCTTCAGCCGTGCAATCAGACTTGCAAGGCGCACCTTATGAGCCTGCCAGATAGATAGGCTGGCGTCATCTTGTGGTTCACCGGCAATCTCGTCTCGATAGGCTGTCGCCGGGCGATGGGGCAATTGAGAAGCGGTTTCAAGCCGCCGCAGGGCAGCTGCCTCGCTGGCGGGGCGAATGGCAAATACCGGTCGCAGGGCATAGCCAAACCCTACAAGAAAGCCGCCAAGCACCAGAAAATGCAAAGATCGCGGCAGAAATTCCAATAAACCCGTTAAAGAGAGGACCAGAAAAACGCCAGCAACGCACAATGCCGGAAATGCCGCTTTCCACAGCGCTTCCCAAAAAAGCACCAGCCTGGCCCGGAAAACCTTGCCTTTAAGCGCGGTGTCGGGCGGCGATTTGTTCAGTTTCCAGACCATCGCATCCAATTACTATCATGATTAGGCAGCAAAGCGGCGATTTCAATTTATTTCACAATGTCACTCTTATGTGAAACCATCAGGTGAAATTATTGCCAGCTGGCCAACTGGTCGAGGCCGATCAACTCGTCATAGGTTTGGCGCGGCCGAACCACAGCGTATTCACTGCCATTGACCATAACTTCAGGGATGAGCAGGCGGGTATTATAGGTTCCAGCCTGCACAGCCCCATAGGCACCTGCCGAGAGAACGGCAAGTAGATCGCCAGTTTGCGCCGGGGGCAAATCGCGGGAACGGGCAAGATAATCGCCAGTTTCACACACAGGCCCCACAAGATCGCCATTTACCAGCGTCTCATCTCGCAAGCTTTCTTTAACTGGCCAGATATCGTGGTAAGCATCATAGAGCGTTGGCCGGATCAGATCATTCATGGCCGCATCTGCGATCAGGAACGTCTTTTCACCCGCCTGTTTTGGATAGATTACCCGGGTGACCAAAATGCCGGCATTCCCGGCGATCATCCGGCCTGGCTCAAACACCAGTTTACAGCCAAGATGACCCACGGCCTTGTTCACCATCGCAGCATATTCATCAGGATGCGGGGGGATGTCATTGGTGCCGCGATATGGAATGCCGAGCCCACCGCCCATATCGAGATGATCAATCGTGTGGCCTTCGCCGCGCAAGCGTTCAACCAGCTCCGCCATCAAGGCGTATGCCTCGCCATAAGGTTCCAGATCGGTGATCTGGCTGCCAATATGCATATCAACGCCACTGATTTTTATCCCAGGTAATCCAGCCGCATGGGCATAAATTTCCTCGGCCCGGTCATAAGAAATGCCGAACTTGTTTTCCGCCTTGCCGGTGGTGATTTTTTCGTGGGTTTTTGCATCAACATCCGGATTGACGCGAATAGATATCTTCGCAATGCGATCCATGCCTGCAGCAATTTGCGAAAGCAAATCCAATTCAGGTTCAGATTCGACATTGAAACAATTTATGCCGGTTTCCAGAGCGAAAACAATCTCGCGTTCTGTCTTGCCTGCCCCTGAAAATACAATCCGTTCAGGTGGGATGCCAACGGCCAGCGCGCGGCGCAGCTCGCCTTCAGAAACAACATCCGCCCCGGCACCAAGGTCACCCAGAGTTTTCACCACTGCCAGATTGGAATTTGCCTTCATGGCATAGCAGACCATGTGATCAATGTTGTTGAACGCAGCCGCAAACACCTGATAATGGCGCACCAACGTCGCTTGTGAATAGCAGTAAAATGGCGTGCCAACTTCGCTGGCAATCGCGTCCAGGCTCACATCTTCAGCATGCAACACGCCGTTGCGATAGTTAAAATGATGCATTGGTGTTGCCCGTCAGATCAGCGGATCAAGGGTAAACGGGTCGTCTTTATCACGGTTCTGATAACCTTCAGGCGGCTCAAGGTCGCCGCGCCGGCCGCAGGCCGTCAGCCCAAGCGCCGAAATCATAAGTGCCAATATAAAAAGCCGTGTCAGCCGCACTGGTGCAATCTCCGTTCACTCTCATTGCGCATATCTTTTATACCAATTTTGCCGCAGAGTCAGTCTTTTAGAGCACGTTTCCAATTTTTTGCTTCACTAAGCACGTTTTCTGGCGCGGTGCCGCCAAGGCTGGTGCGCGAGGCAACAGAGCTTTCGACACTCAAAACCGAGAAAACATCCTCCGTAATCGCCTTATTTACAGATTGCATGTCGGCAAGCGACAGGTCTTCCAGGCCACAGCGTTTTTCTTCCGCCAGAGCGACAAGCGATCCGGTGATATGGTGCGCATCGCGGAATGGCAGGCCAGCAACCCTGACCAGCCAGTCGGCAAGATCAGTGGCGGTGGAGAACCCGGCAGCGGCCGCAGCGCGCATGGTGTCTGCGACCGGTTCCATATCTTCCACCATTCCGGTCATCGCAGCGATTGCCAATGACAGGTTATCGAGGGCATCAAAGGCTGGTTCCTTATCTTCTTGCATGTCCTTGGAATAGGCCAGCGGCAGACCCTTCATCACCACCATCAACGCAGTAAGCGCGCCAATGATGCGGCCCGCCTTGGCGCGCACCAGTTCAGCAGCGTCCGGATTGCGCTTTTGCGGCATGATGGAGGAGCCGGTCGAAAATTTATCGCTCATCGAGATAAAGCGGAACTGCGCGGAAGACCAAATGACGACTTCCTCGGCAAACCGCGATAGATGAATTGCGCAAATCGAGGCTGCCGCCAAGGTTTCCAGCACGAAATCCCGATCAGAGACCGCATCAAGCGAATTGCGCGCCGGGCTATCAAAGCCAAGGGCTTTGGCAGTCTGTTCGCGGTCAATCGGAAACGACGTGCCGGCCAGTGCCGCAGCGCCGAGCGGGCTTTGATTGAGGCGGCGGCGGGCATCTTCAAAACGCCCCCGGTCGCGCGCAAGCATTTCCACATACGCGAGGCAATGATGCCCAAAGGTCACTGGTTGGGCTGATTGTAAATGGGTAAAGCCCGGCATGATTGTTGCCGCATGGCGTTCTGCCTGCGCCACAAAACCCGCCTGCAAGCCAGCCAACTGGTCATCAAGAAGCCCGATAACATCGCGCACATAGAGCTTGAAATCCGTCGCAATCTGGTCGTTACGCGAACGCCCGGTATGCAGCCGCCCCGCCGCTGGGCCGATGATTTCAGCCAGCCGCGCCTCGACATTCATGTGAATATCTTCCAGTCCACGCGAAAAGGTGAACGACCCGGCTTCGATTTCTGATTGAACCTGCTCCAGTCCGCGTTTAATTTCGCCAGCATCGGATTTGGAAATGATGTCGCGATCTGCAAGCATGGCACAGTGGGCAAGCGAGCCCGCAATGTCTTGCGCAAACAGGCGCTGGTCGAAATCGATTGATGCATTGATTTCGCCCATGATTTCAGCCGGTCCGGCGGAAAACCTTCCGCCCCACATTTTATTGGTCATGGTCTCGTTTCCATTTCAACAAAGGCAAAACACGTCATGAGCGACCCATCTGGTGAAAACAAGCGCAAGAGCTCACGTTCACCCATTTTCATTGCACTAGTCGCCGCATTCGTTGCTGCTGCAGCGATATACGTGATTAACGGGCAAAATGGCAATGAGCAACCCGGCGGGCAGGGCGACGCACCCAAATCCGCAAGTGCCGGATTAGCAACCGGCCAGGTCAAAAATTTCGTGTTTGCCGAAAGCCCCGGCCCTGTATCTGAATTCTCGTTCGCGGATGATCGCGGCACGGAACGCAGCCTCACACAATGGAAGGGTAAAGTCGTGCTGCTCAACTTGTGGGCAACCTGGTGTGCACCATGCCGAAAGGAGATGCCTGGCCTGTCACGGTTACAAGGTGAACTTGGCGGCGATACGTTTGAGGTCGTGGCATTGAGCGTTGACCGCAAGGGGCTCGAGGCATCGCAAAAATTCCTCGGCTCGATTGATGCCAAACAGTTGGCGCTCTATATCGACGAGAGCGCAAAAACTCTCGAAAATCTCAGAGTTATCGGCCTGCCAACAACGCTGTTGATTGACAAAAAAGGCAATGAAGTAGGCCGCCTGACAGGCCCGGCAGAATGGGACTCAGCTGAAGCGAAAGTGCTTATTAAATCGATTATTGATGAGAATTGACCAACATCCAGATTGTTTCGGGTTTTGTAACCAACAGGTCTGCGGCGTCAGTTGAGTGAATTCAACCAGGTTTGCGAGCTGATGAAAGAGCTGCAGGAACCGGAACCAAATAAACATTGTCTTTTTTCAGTTTCAAAACTTCATTTCTGACCGTTGAGCGAATTGCCTCGCGCACCCTGGCAGGTTGAGATTGCAGCATGGCAGTGGCGCGAACTGCTCCTTCATTGAATGCATTGAAAACGTCGTCTGGAGATTTGTGCCGCCAGTATTGTGGCACAATCTTTGTGGAGGGCTCTACAAATCCGGTCAGGTTAAAAATACGGTGCGCTTCCAAACTATCGGCGAAGCGGAAATAGGGTGGTGCGGGGGGCAGTTTGGAATTAGCCTCGCCGTGATTATCAATCGCTGTCAGCACGATGCCGAAACCCTCTCCCGGCTTCGGACTTGCCCACACGGTAAACGCAAAAATGCCGCCTTCCTTGAGTACCCTGTATGCTTCGCCAAACGCTGCTTCGGGATTTGGCAGATGATTCATGCCAAATCCCATGACCACTGCATCAAACGTGTTCGCGGCAAACGGTAGAGCCTCGGCACTGGCGACCTTAAAGTCTATTTCTGGATATGTATCCTTTGCCAATTCCACCTGTGCAGCGGAAAAATCGACCCCGGTTATGGTTGCTCTGCGCTGTTCGGCGGCCGCTGCGACATAGCCCGCACCTGTGGCAGTGTCCAAAACCCTGCTGCCATCCACCACTTGCGCAGCATTCAACATTGCTTCGGCTGATTGGCATGATAGAAAACCCCAATGTTCATGATAACGACTTGCCGCCCGATCCCAACCCGCCTTCTCGAACTCCTCAAATGCGCGCAGTTCTGCATCGCTTAGGGCCATAACTCCCTCCCACATTTGCCATTCTGTCGTGTCGATCACTCATTTGGTAACGCAAATCCAAAAACCTTATCAACACAAGTCGCCTCACCGTGCCGCAACAGCGACAATTTCCACCAGATCGGCGCCAGCCAGATCGACGCCAACGCACGCCCGCTGCGGCCAGTTTTGGTCATCGCCAATCCAGTCGCACCACACGGAATCCATTTCACCCTTTGTCGACATATCGCGCAAATAAACGGTGACCTGAAGCAATTTGTCCTTGCCGCTTCCTGCATCTTTGAGATTTTTCTCAAGAGCCGCCAAGGTCAACCTTGTTTGTTCGGCCACAGTATCGGCTGAGCTCTGATCTGTCGCAACTGCATAAACAAGGCCGTTATGACCAACCGCCCTACAGCGTCCCTTTGCGTTGCCGTGAATTCTTGTAATTGCCATGAATAATCCTTTCAAAATTAGTGCAGCTAAATCAGCGGCAACGGTCTAGGCTGTCGCTTTAAACAAATGTGTATCTTGTGGAACAATAAGACCATCACCAACCCTGTAGCGTTCAAGTTCTGCATCAACATCTTCCACAACCGCATCAATGACCTTATCGCCTTTTGCGCGAAGCTCACCTTCATAGGGCGATGAAAGTATTTCAGCCCGGATCGCCGCGCGGGAAGGCGAAAAATGCCGATCAACCACTATTTTTGAAACCTCGACATTTGAAAATCCTGCGCCCGTCAACAGAGCCGCAATGATCTCGCCGTCGCGGAAGGCGTAGGGTCTGACCGCCTGGATTGCAGCCGTTTCGCTTACCCGATTTTTCAAACTGTTCGAAACCACTTGAAACACTGGGCTGACGGACCGCCAACATGTGAGCATCAACCGCCCACCCGGTGCTATGACGCGGTGGATTTCGGCAAGCGCCTCTGGTTTTTCGGGAAAGAACTGCAACCCCTGCTGACAGAAGGCGGCGTCGAATGTTGCGTCCTCAAACGGCAAGTTCGATACATCACATTCAAACCATTCAACACCATGATGTGTCTCCGGCATCAGTTCTTTTGCAATTTCCAGCATTGCGGGGTTCAAATCCGTACCGACTATTCGCCCTTTGCCGGAAAGGTATTCCACAAGCAACCTTGATACGATGCCGGTACCGCAGGCGATATCGATCACCGCAGCATTTTCCGGCAGCTCGGTTTGCTCAAGCGTTGCTTTGGCAATTGGTGCAAAAATCGCTGGAACTTTTTGCGTCTCATATCCCTTGGCGGCTTCACTAGACAGATTAAAGCTATTGCCTGCGCTCATTGGATACCCCTCCCAGATACAGCATGTCACATCGTTCACGCGCCATGCATTGTTGCATATTCGCTGAATTGAGACAGAGAAACCTGGACGGAGAACATAGCTTGAATCTACCGCCCATCATTTATGATTGTGGCGGTGTGCTCGTCGATACAGAAGGGTTGGCAAATAGTTATATGGCGCAGTTGTTCAGTTCTATGGGTTACAAAATCGATGGGGGTGCCTGCAGGGCACGTTTCCAAGGCAAGACCATTAAAGAGGCTTGCGCGGAGGTTTCGGATGCAACTGGGGCGAAGGTTGACTATTCAGACGTCCGGAAAAACCTCAATAATGCCTTACAGACAGGGATAACCGCAATTCCAGGGGTTGAAGACCTTGTCACAACCCTTGTCGAAGGTTCCTACACGGTCTGCGTGGCCTCAAACGGCACGGTTGATAAAATGCACACCACCTTGGGGCAAACACGCCTGCTGCCCATTATGAAAGATGTATTGTTCTCCACCGATGATGTAGCGCGCGGCAAACCTTTCCCGGACTTGTTTGAATTTGCAGCACGAGAGATGGGCTACAACGCCAGAAATTCAATCGTAATCGAAGATTCCCTTTCCGGCGTGAAAGCCGGAATTTCCGCAGGTGCACGAGTTTTGGGATATTGCGGGGACCCATTCACGAACAAGGACGAATTATCAAGCGCCGGCGCTGAAACCTTCAACGACATGAAGGCCGCATTTCAGCTTATTTGCGCAGGGTAAACAGGCCTTTCACGGGTTAGCGTGTCGGCACCGGCTCCTCGCCGCGATAATCGTAAAAGCCGCGCTGGGTTTTACGGCCAAGCCATCCGGCTTCCACATATTTCACCAGCAGCGGGCAAGGCCGGTACTTCGTATCCGCCAGGCCTTCATACAACACCTGCATGATGGACAGACAGGTATCGAGACCAATGAAGTCTGCCAGTTCAAGTGGACCCATCGGGTGGTGCGCGCCAAGACGCATGCATTTGTCGATAGAATCAACGGAACCAACGCCTTCATACAAGGTGTACACCGCTTCATTAATCATCGGCAGCAGAATGCGATTGACGATAAAAGCAGGAAAATCTTCTGATGCGGCTGGAACCTTACCCAATTTCGCAACAACGTCGCGGACCGCGTTATACGTTTCGTCGCTGGTGGCGATACCGCGGATGAGTTCTACCAGTTCCATCACCGGAACCGGGTTCATAAAATGCACACCGACAAACTGTTCAGGACGATCGGTGGTTGCTGCAAGGCGGGTAATGGAAATAGACGACGTGTTTGTGCCAATAATAGTGTCAGGGCGAACGACTTTGCACACATCAGCAAAAATCTGGCGCTTGATGTCTTCGTCTTCCGTGGCGCTTTCAACCACCAGATCTAAATCATCAAAGCTTTCAAGATTTTCAGCAATCTCAATCCGCGCGAGGCTCGCCTCACGTTGTTTTTCCGTAATGCGTTCCGAGTTTACCTGCCGGACCATATTGCCATTGATAGTCGCCAGGCCGGATTCAATTCGTTCACGGGAAATATCGTTGAGTTTAATGTCATAGCCTGCCAATGCGCAGACATGGGCAATACCACTACCCATTTGACCAGCGCCGATTACGCCAATCTTCTTGATTTCCATCTTTACCCCCACCATACCGCGACGGCGGCATTTATATTATCGGGATGGGGAGCGTAACCCTCTTTGTTGCAGTGCACAAGACGCTATTTGGAGAAAATCTGCCGAGAACGCCCAACAAAAAAGCCAGGCCGCAAAACACGCGGCCTGGCCTTAAATCTGTATCGTGTTTTAAAGCAGTTAGAGACCAGCTTTAGTCAGTTCTGCTTCAAGTTCAGGAACAGCGGTAAACAGATCCGCCACCAGACCATAATCAGCGACCTGGAAGATCGGTG
>CAJQND010000328.1 GCA_905479595.1 uncultured Hyphomicrobiales bacterium | reverse complement strand
TAACGCCATTGTTTTTTGATTCGCAGTACCAGCCTGCGGACGCGACAAAGCCTGGTAGTTTCTGCTAAATTCACAATTGGGAGTAACAAAACGGGTCTGGAATGCTCACCAGTTTTACGATTGTCGGGGTAGCGCTTGCTTATCTCGGGGTGCTGTTTGCGGTTGCGAGCTATGGCGACCGCATGGCCCGTCAGCACGGCCGGATTCCTGGCCGTCGTTTTATCTACACTTTGTCTTTCGGGGTGTATTGCACATCCTGGACCTTCTTTGGTTCAGTTGGGCTGGCAGCGCAATCGGGCCTGGATTTCCTGCCCATCTATCTCGGTCCGATCTTGATGGTTTCGCTCGGCTGGCCGCTCATGCAGCGCATTACCCTGCTTGCGAAAAAGCACAATATCACTTCGATCGCCGACTTCATCGCTGCCAGATATGGCAAGAGCCAGGCGCTTGGTGCCCTTGTGGCCGTGATCGCGGTAATCGGAATATTGCCCTATATCTCGTTGCAGCTTAAGGCTACGACAGCGGCTCTGGAAACCATGCTCACCGTGTCGGGTGCACCATCCGGCTTTGCGACGATGTCGCCTGTGTCATACGATCTGGCATTGTTGATCACCATTGTCATGGCCCTGTTCACCATTCTTTTCGGCACGCGCCATATTGATGCAACCGAGCACCAAGATGGGTTGATGGCGGCGGTCGCCATGGAATCTCTGGTCAAACTTGCAGCCTTTATCATCGCGGGCGTTTTTGTGACCTATCATTTGTTTGATGGGTTTGGCGGGTTGATTGACACCATTTCCGAGCGCCCGGAAATCGGCCAGTTATTTACCCGTGATATTGATGGCGTGCGCTGGCTTACCATGGCCTTTCTTTCCATGGTGGCGATCATTTTGCTGCCGCGACAGTTCCATGTGGCAATCGTGGAAAATGATGATGTGAACCACTTGCGCACCGCGCGCTGGGGGTTTCCGCTTTATCTGATCGCGATCAATTTGTTTGTAATCCCGATTGCTGTTGGCGGCCTCACGGTGTTCCAACCCGGCACCGTCGATGCTGACACATTTGTGCTGGCAATACCCGTAGCCGCAGACCAGAAAACCATAAGTCTGATCATATTTATTGGCGGCCTTTCAGCGGCGACTGCCATGGTGATTGTCGCGACCATGGCGTTATCGATTATGGTCAGCAATGACCTCATAGTGCCGCTTATTTTGCGCAACCGACTGGAAGGCCGCGGCCCGCAAAATATGGGCCGGTTGTTATTGATCATCCGCCGTTGTGCAATCTTTGCCATTCTGGTGCTGGCCTATAGTTTTTATCGCATGGTTGGCGATGTTGCCGCCCTGGCGCAAACAGGCCTGGTGTCGTTTGCCGCCATTGCCCAGTTTGCGCCGGCTTTCTTTGGCGGCATGATCTGGCGGCGCGCAACTGCACGCGGTGCCATGGCGGGCATTCTTTGCGGGTTTTTGGTATGGACCTACACCTTGCTTCTTCCCTCCTTCATTGAAGCTGGGTGGCTTTCTGCCAGCGTGCTTGAAAATGGAGCTTTTGGCTTTGAAGCATTGCGTCCACGCCAGTTGTTTGGCCTGGACCTCGACCCGCTGACCCATGGCGTTGTCTGGTCAATGCTGGCGAATGTGGTTGCGTATGTAGTGTTTTCACTCACAGCCCAACCAAGTCCAATTGAACGGCTTCAAGCTGCAAGTTTTGCCGGGCCTGAGATTGCCGGTACCACCCCCAGCTTCAGCTTATGGCGGGCCTCGATCTCACTGGGCGAGTTAAAAGCAACTGTGGCCCGGTATCTGGGAGATCAACGTACCGAGCGTTCCTTTGCTGAATTTACCCAAAGCCGCGATCTTGACGTGAACAATGAGAGTGAAGCTGATATCCGGCTGTTGCGGTTCGCCGAGCATTTGCTTGCCAGTGCGGTTGGTGCTGCATCTTCGCGGCTGGTGCTGGCGCTTCTGCTCGAACGGCACAGTTTGAATTCACGTGGTGCCATGAAGCTCCTCGATGATGCTTCCGCCGCCATTCAGTACAACCGTGATCTTTTGCAATCAGCGATTGACCATGTGCGCCAGGGAATTGCGGTTTTTGACAAGAACTTGAACCTGATTTGCTGGAACCAGCAATTTCGCCACCTGCTTGATTTGCCGGCTGACCTCGGCCGCGTTGGCGTGCCTATCCGTGAAGTGATGCATACGGTGATTGTCAAAACCGGCATTGATGAAGCAGATGCCGGAGACATTGTGGAAGATCGCATCGAGAATCTGATTGTTGCCATGACACCATTTCAGGAACACATCGTGCGAACCGGTGCGTATGTAGAATTTCGTTCCAACACGCTGCCAGATGGCGGCGTTGTGGTGACATTTGCAGACACAACAGAGCGCGTGGAAGCGGCAAAAGCACTGGAGCGGGCAAATGAAAATCTGGAACGCCGGGTCGAGGAACGCACCGCCGAGTTGACCAAGTTAAACAGCGATCTGGTCCTCGCCAAGGCTGAGGCTGAAGCCGCCAATCTGGGTAAAACCAGATTTATAGCCAGCGCCAGTCACGACATTCTGCAGCCACTCAACGCCGCCCGGCTTTATACAACCAGCCTCACTGAAGACCCGCCACGAAGCGCCAAGCATCTAAAGCTGGTTGGCAATGTGGATGCATCGCTTGAGGCTGTTGAGGATATTCTGTCCGCCTTGTTGGATATTTCACGGCTTGATGCCGGGGCGTTCAAAATCGAACGCAACGCCTTTCGCCTTGATGAGTTGTTTTCATCTATGGAGACGGAATATTCGGCTCTTGCCCACGATAAGGGATTGCGGCTGCGCGTCGTTCCATCAAGCGCAACTGTATTTTCTGACCGCCGAATGGTGCGGCGGGTGGTGCAGAATCTGCTGTCCAACGCCATCAAGTATACCCAGAGCGGTAAAGTGCTGCTCGGGGCGAGACATCGCAACGGTTCAATCGTCATTGAAGTGCATGACACTGGGCCGGGCATTACCGATGTGCAAAAGGAGACCATCTTTCAGGAATTCAAACGCCTTGATACAGCACCAGCGTCGGAGCAGGGGCTTGGTCTTGGGTTGTCGATTGTTGACCGGGTGGTGAAAGCCCTTGATCACACACTTGTTCTTAAGTCACGCCCCGGTACGGGTTCGGTGTTCGCGCTCACCTTGCCTGAGACTGCTGCTATAGCGCGCACCGAAATCGCGCCGGATAAGCTGCGCCGTCAGTCGAATGATCTGCGCGGCATGCATATTCTGGTGGTCGACAACGAGCCGCAAATCCTCGATGGCATGCGTACTCTCATGTCTGGATGGGGGTGTATTGTGCACACCGCCCATGACCGGGCCAGCGCCCATGCAGTTGCTGCCTTCGGTATTGATGTGATCCTGGCAGATTACCATTTGAACAAAACCAATGGTCTCGATCTGATTGACGATCTGCGCACCGTGCTGGGTGCTGATACGCCAGCGGTTTTGATCACCGCAGATCAGTCCGTCGAGATTGCTGAAGATGCTGAAAAGCGCGATGTGGCTTACATGCGCAAACCTGTTAAGCCGGCATCTTTACGCGCCATAATTGCGCACGCTGTGGTGCATCGTGCGGCGGCGGAGTAGGCGGGGATAAATCATCGCCTTGCAGTGCATTTAATGGGGCAAAACGAGAAAAAATGACACGAAATGGCGCGAAACGACACAAAACGACATAGCAATATGACATGCAATGAGCGTTTGTTTCAGGTCACTTGATCATTCCATTGTTCGCCGTCAATTCGGCTTGCCGCGATCACTGCCTGGGTGCGGCTTTCGACATTCAGTTTCTGTAAAATAGCCGATACGTGGGCCTTCACGGTTGCTTCCGAAACGCTGAGTTCATAAGCGATCTGTTTGTTCAACAGCCCTTCGCGCAACATCATCAAAACCCGCAACTGTTGTGGGGTGAGCGTCGCAAAGCGTTGAATTAACTGGGTAACTTCGTCATCTTCCTGAGAATTCAGGTCGACGCTTTCAGGCACCCAGACCCCGCCGCCGAGCACCTCAGTGACCGCAGCGCGCATGTCTTCGACAGGCGTTGATTTGGGAATAAACCCCGATGCGCCAAAGTCCATCGCCCGGCGGATAACCGAAGGCTCATCATTGGCTGAAACCACAATCACCGGCAGGCCAGGATATTGCGCGCGTAAAAATGACAGTCCGGAAAACCCCTGAACTCCGGGCATTTTCAGGTCCAGCAGGATAAGATCCGG
>CAJQND010000327.1 GCA_905479595.1 uncultured Hyphomicrobiales bacterium | reverse complement strand
CGCCTTGGCCGACATCAAGACCGTTCGCGGTGAACACCATGGTTTGCTAAGGATAGGAAGCTTACCGTCCACGCAAACTTATGTGCTACCAGTAGCGTTGGCAAAGTTGGCGAAAACTCACCCCGAAATAAGCATTCATGTCGATACGAGACCTTATCCTGAAATGGAAAAGGACCTTTTAAATGGGGGTTTGGACGTCATTATTGGCGGCACGAGGTCTGGGTTAAATACACCGGGACTGAAGACTGAGGTTCTTGCCGAAGATCAGGTTTATGTTGTCGCCGGAGCGCATCACCCATTGGCTCGAAAAAATGAATTGTCAAAAGCGGATTTAAATGATGTCACCTGGGTATTCCCTGTTTCAGGAACACCAGCACGCGAAGTATTTACAAAACGGCTGAATGAATCAGGGGTTTTCCCTCAAAAAACCTGGATTGAGTGCGGGTCCGTCACCGCGCTTCGAGGCATCCTTATGTCAAGTGAGGCTGTTATGATGGGAACAAAATATCAAACACATTATGATCAAAGTCAGGGCTTTTTGACATTACTTCCGTTTCCACTGCTCAACAATTCTTGGCCGCTCGGTCTCACGCTTCACAAGGAAGCCCCGCCGCCTAAAAGTTTAGAGTTTTATCTTAAGTGTCATCGTGAAACGATCGAAGAGATGCAAAATGGTGTTACTTTAGAGGGGCAAGGTTGGAAATCACATTCCATTGTTACCTAGTTGAGTTTCTTTACAACGACTAATAGCGTTGCAATAGCGATACCTACAAACAGAGTTGCAATAACAAGTTCCATTTTTCTTTGAGGGATGCGGCCTTGTAAGCGCGGCCCAATTTGCGAACCGATAAGCACGCCGGGCACGGTATAACAAATGACATTCCACGGAATTTTCAGTTCAGCATGTTGTGACAGTTGAAATCCTAATACGATTGATGACGCCAATACTGTGATGAAAACAACAAATACTGATGTTCCTGCGGCGAGGCCGCCTTTGATACGCCGACCAAGCAGTTGCGGCATAACCACTTCGCCAATTCCAACGGATGCGGAACCGGTCGTAAATCCACCCAATGCCGTCAAAAACCAACCTTTAACCCCAGATCGTTGGCGTAGGCAAACGGGGCGAGGGCGGTATATATTAATGGAAACCCCCAAAATAAGAACGGCATATATCGTCAGAATAAATGTATCATCGAGATATGGCGCCGCCATAGAAGCAACGAACGCCATAGGTACGGATATCATGAGAAACCCAAAGGCGGTCTTATAATCTATCAGGCGTTTGGACGCGTAGACGCTGACCCCCGAAGCAAAACTAAAACTCATAGTTACAAGCGAAACGATGACCGCCAGCACTGTCGTTTCAAAAGGATATTGCGCGCCGAGCAATGGGAAGATCAAAATATATATAGGCATGAACAATGCGGCGCCGCCAATGCCAGACATCATAGCCGTCGTAGACACCATAATAGCGACAGGAAACATAAACCAGTAAAGCGTCCAATCCATTCGAGCTGTCCAACTTAAGTGATGGCTTCAGCGTCGACGCGTTTAACTATTTTATGATCATCTTCGACCATACCATGCTTCCAATAACTTGAAATATAGAGCCGCTCTTTTCCCAAATTCTGCTCAACACGCAAATATTGACGTAGCTGCTTCATCGCCTCAAACTCACAAGCGACCCACGCATATGCCAAATCATCAACATTTGGGACGCTGCGCGCAGCCTCAGCTAGTAAAGCTGAATTGGCACCTAGATCTTCTTCAACCAGCCATTGGATTTTCACATTAGCAGGCTTGGTAAGGTTTTGTTTGTCCGCCTCATTGCGAATGAGAATGATCGCATGCCCAGTGGCATTATCCGGCAAATCCTCTAAATTGACAGAGATCGCGGGCAGGGCCGTCATATCACCGACGAGCAGAAATGGTCCGCGTCCGTCAGGCATGGGCTTTGCAGGGCCGGGACCACCCACCATGATCTTGTCTCCAATTCGTGCGGTGATCGCCCATTTGGTGGCTGGACCAGATTCTGCGGGCGTCCCATGCATAGCAAAATCAACATCTAGGCCACGTTCGGATTGATTCCGAATAGTATATGTTCGTACGACGGCTTTCCCGATCTTTGGTTTAGAAAGCATAAATTTAATATAGCCGCCGCGCTGGTCGCACGGAAAACCTTCTAACCCCGTCCCGCCAAGCGTTAAGCGATGCATATTCAAAGTAAGCCGAGTGCTATCAACAACTTCAAAAATTTGTGGTTCTGCTCGCGCCATAGTTCTGCCGTTCGATGAAATTTTCGTTTTAGATCACCACTACAAAGCCGACCCTAACCTAGCTTACCTAATTCACTAGTCGTCACAATTACGAACTATGCAGAAGCTATAAGGTGGCGCTAATAATCTAGCATCCGGATTGCAATTCTCTATGTTTCGGGAGGTCCGCTTTGAGGATGTTCCTTCCTTTCGGTTAATCGAAGACGCCGTTTTCTTAGATACGTTTTTAGGATGACATTCGTTTATAACGAATA
>CAJQND010000326.1 GCA_905479595.1 uncultured Hyphomicrobiales bacterium | reverse complement strand
TCAACTTACCTATCACAATGCGTCATCTGGATGGTCAGCCCAAAATAGCATAGAAACGCTCTCTTCTCGGCAAACCAGCGATGGGCAACATTTGATCATCGATGGAACCGGTGTTCTCAACAAAAGTCCAGTTACACTTTCAGCGAAACTGGATACACCGGATACGCAGTCGACCAAACCAGCTCCCGCGCCATTCAAAATATCGCTCGCTATCCCTGGTGCAAAAAGTTCAGTCTCCGGGACAATCGATCTTGCCAGTGAAATTGCACAAATTGTGGCTAAATTGGACGTTAGCTCGGACTCACTCGGTGACCTTTTAACAACGTTTGAAGTTGAACGGGCATTAGAGGGAACAGGGGAGTTCTCTGGTAATCTGTCAGGTCCACTTAATGCCCTCTCCCTAGATCAGATTGCTGCGAATGCCAGGGGCAAAAACGGCAACACATTCACGTTGCAGGGAAAGATAGCTAATTTGGCAACAGGAGATGGCTTGGAACTGGCGTTTTAGGGCGAGTTACCGAAGGAAGCAACAGAAAGCTCTAAAAATGAAACAGTTTACAATCTTAGCGCCACCGGTTTTTCAGGGAAACTGACTGGCGCGCGGGATTCAATTCTCGTTAGGGATTTTCACTTGGAAACGAACGCATTTGATGCGGATTTGCAAAAGATTGGGCCAATCTCTGTAGAGAAAGTTGTGCGAGATGATGCGGGGCGGATTGGGCTTAAAGGGGTAAAAGTTCTAGCAGGCCCAGCTGAAAAACCTTTTTTTGAGCTCAGTGGGGATATGTCTGACGCCCTCAATCTTTCCGGCTTTGAATTGGATGGACGCCTCGATATTGATACCGCGACCGTTCTGGGATTTGAGCGCGACAAAGAAGCAAGCGAACTTGGCAGGCTTCAAGGCGAAATCTCGCTTTCCGATAAAGACGGTGCGCCCGGCCTGGAAAAATTAGAAGCGAAAGTAATTGATAGTAAACTGATCGCTCTTGATGTCTCTCTCGCTATTCATGATCTTAGTCATCTTGAAAAAATTGCTTTTCAAGTTGACCTCGATATTCCGAAATTTCAGCGTTTTGCTCAGGCGCTTGGTGCAAAAGTCCACAAAATTGGGCCCGTAAAGTTCAAAGGCCGGCTGGCAGGTGGCGGGCTAAAACTGTTAGCCGACGGAAAAGCCCTTTTTGGAAAGACGGCGATATCTGGAAAACTTGAAGGTTCTCTGCGTGATGCAGGAATGAAGATGTCCGGGGATCTGTCCACGCCGCTTCTTCATGTTCAAGACATCCGCAATATCTTCGATCTTAACAAGTTGATCGCGGCTCAAGCGCGTGACGCGATGCCAGATCATAAAGATTTGGGTCGGTTGCGAGGGTCTATGCAAGTTGATTTGGGACTGAAAGCTGCAAAGATCGCAGATGCTGGAAAAAGAGTTAGCAAACTCGACGCGCGGCTGAAATACAATGATAGAGTTGTCCGTTTGGATCCATTCAAGGTGCGCTATCTCGGAGGACAGGTGTCATCAACGCTCAATATTAACCTGAAACAGGATGTGCCGCGGATAAAGATACGCGGGAGTATGAGTGATTGGCCCATTGGGCGTACCTTGAAACAAATGGGTGCCGGGGGTGCTTTAACTGGATCGGTCAGGATGAACTATGATCTGTCCACATCAGGCAGCAAACCTGACGGCTGGTTGAAATCTCTGAACGGAAAAGCATCGATCTATTTGCGCAACGGCACGGTTGGGACGAACCTTATCGATCTTTCCGGGCTTAGTCTTCCAGGGTGGTTGTTTTCAAAGTCGAGCTCGGGCGGAGTTACAAAACTTATCTGTGCGGTCGCGCCTATCATTTTTAAAAACGGGCGCGGATCGGTAAATCCATTGGTGTTTGAAACTAAGAACGTTCAAATTGTTGGTGGCGGTTCGATAGATTTTCGCAAAGGTGTGATCAACTTAAAAGCCACGCCACACGCAAAACGTCCGGAAATCGCAGGAGTGGCAACGCCCTTTACAATTACTGGTAAATTATCAAATCCCAAAATAAAATTGGAAAAGGGAGCTGGCACAGCGAAGGTTGTTGGAGAGACACTGTTATTGCCTCTAAGCATTTTAGGCGCACTTTTTAGTTCTGATGTAAAAGATACCAAGGCATCGAGAACCGCAGCTTGCAAAATTCGCAAGTCACCTGCGAAGTCGAAAGGAACAAAAGGACGTAAGAAATAGTGATAGTATCAGGAGTTCGATGGGCATCGCTACATTACCTCGCTGGTGCACGCTTCGCCAATTTCAGTATTATTGAGGGATGTTGAAAAACGCTTTCATGCGTCATTGATTTCCAGGGGAAAACTTATTGGCATAGCGATTTATTTTACGGGATTACAACCGCATCTGGATAAAATTGCCTCGTCTATAATCTCACGGTGACAAGAGCATGTTCGCAACCAATAAGGATGAGAATTTCTGTGCAATTTTTGTGATTTCTTTATAACACGGGCAAGAATAATCATACTGCGCCGAACAAACGGGTCTTTCGTACCCCGCAGAATCCCTGTAAATGTGCGATAATGACCGAAATGATTATTTAGAGTTTTTTCTTGTAGCAGTTTTTATTGCATGTGTTTTTACGTTGTGCAGCTTTAACGTGCAACGCGTTGCCTGCGTGGATACTTCCAGCGTCAGATGGATGCAATGTTTCCGCTTGTCGCCATCACATCAACGGTGGTTGTACTGTTTCATTCATTTGTCGATTTCAGCCTCCAGATACAGGCGATTACCATGTGCTTTGCTATGCTTCTGGGTGTTGGTGCTGCGCAATCAATGAGCAGTAGGAGATGAATTTCGATACTCATATTTCCGCAAAACTGCTTAAACTCGCAAAACAAGGTGGTGTCGGGCTGGCATTGGAGCTGCAAAATTGACCAAGTTCGTCGAAACAATCGAGCAACCAGAAACTGATGCGCAGGGTGCGTCGGTGGAAAAAGTCTATTCTGCTGAAACCCACCGAACGATCTCCCCAGCTGAGACAATTGCGCGGGCAAAACCGCTTTTGAAGAAAATGGGCATTACCCGCATTGCCAACGTCACCGGGTTGGACAGGATCGGCATTCCGGTGGTCATGGTTACCCGACCAAATTCACGGTCAGTCGCTGTTTCCCAAGGAAAAGGCCTGACATTTGAAGCTGCTGCTGCATCAGGTGTCATGGAGGCCATCGAAACCTGGCACGCCGAGCGCGTTCAACACCCAGTGAAATATACGTCTTTTGCGGATCTCTCTAGCGAGTATGTGGTCGTAGATGTGAGCCGGTTGCCGCAAGTGCGTGGAAGCCGGTTTAATGCTGGCCTCAGGCTTTTATGGGTAGAAGGCGAAGACATAATCCAAAACCGCAAGGCGTGGGTTCCATACGAAATGGTTCACACCGACTACACACACCCAACACCAAGCGGACATGGTTGTTTTGAATGCAGCACCAACGGTCTTGCTTCTGGCAACCATATTTTAGAGGCTCAATGCCACGCGATTTGCGAGGTTATTGAGCGCGATGCTTTGAGCATCTGGCATAATCGTCCTGCCGACATGCGGGCGGGTTCGAAACTGGCACTTGAGACCGTTGATGACCCTTATTGCCGCCAGGCCCTTGCCCAACTTGCTGCGGCTGGCCTGGAAGTGTTCGTGTGGAGCACAATCAACGATATACAAGTTCCGTCATTTTTCTGCCTGATCGTCGAAAAAGACAATTTCTCTTCCCATCCAGGTGCGGGCAGCGGGTGTCATCCAAGCTCAGGCATTGCCTTGCTGCGCGCGTTGACCGAAGCAGTGCAAACACGCATGACATATATCTCGGGCGCGAGAGACGACCTCTCGCCAGATGAATTTGCGACTCAGGGAATTCAACAAAAACATCAGATGGTGCACAAACTGGCTGGGCCGGACCCGGCGGAATTAAGTTTTTTGCACTGCCCTTCCAACGCAAGCGGTGATTTCAGATCGGATCGCGCTTGGCTTTTGAACTGCCTTAAATCGGTTGGGATCGATGAGATCGTTTGCGTTGACCTTTCGCGTGAAGAGATCGGAATTCCTGTTGTAAGGGTCGTCATTCCCGGGTTGGAAGCCCCCCATGATGAAGATGATTATGTTCCTGGTTCGCGGGCACAGGCCGCAGCGAGGGGCGCATTGTGACGGCAATTGTTTTCGCAGGCCCGACCCTGACTCGTGCCGAAATACGAGACCTTGCTGATGTCTATTGCAGGCCGCCTGCAGCGCAAGGAGACGTCTACAAGGCAACGCTGGAGAAACCAAAATGCATCGGCATTATTGATGGTTACTTCAATGGAGTGCCGAGCATTTGGCACAAGGAAATCTTGTGGGCAATGAATCAAGGCATTGCTGTTTTTGGCAGTGCGAGCATGGGCGCGCTGCGCGCTGCGGAGCTCTATGATTTCGGCATGATTGGCGTTGGAAGCGTCTTCGAAGATTTCAAATCCGGTGTCCTGGAAGATGATGACGAAGTTGCAGTTATTCATGCCCCGGCGGAACTTGGTTTCAAACCTCTCAGCGAACCAATGGTCAATATCCGGGCAACTTTGGCGCGTGCCGTAAAGGATGGAGTTTTAAACGAAACTGCCGCAACTGCTGTTCGAGATCAGGCGAAATCACTTTTTTACCAAGAACGTGACTGGGCGATGATCCTAAAAAACCTGCCACTCGACCTTATTGACGATAAGCAAAATAGCGACTTCTCGACCTGGGTTTCAGAAAATCGTGTGGACATCAAGAGAGCCGATGCTATCAGCATGATTTCCGCGATGGATACATTGATCAGGAATGGTGAGGCCGCGCCGGAAACAAGTTTCAATTTTGAACAAACCCACCTCTGGAAGAACCTTGTTGAACAAGCCGATGCACCGGTTCGCCAAGCCAGTTATGAGCAGGAAGACGAGTTTGTTCTCGATGAACTGCGATTAGATCACAAACTTTTTCAAGATGTGTCCAGCGCTGCCATCAATCGTTCTCTTGCCCTTAAGCACCTTGAGGGTGAGCCGGTAACCGTTGAGCGGAAACGCCTGCGTGACCGAATTTCTGAGCATATGCAAACGCATGGTCTGACGACCCGTAAAGCCCTTGTTAAATGGGTGAACAAGAATGGAATGGATGTTGCTGAATTTGAGAACCTGCTTGCTGAAGATTGCATGGCGGAAAACGCACAAAGCGTATCGGGAGAATTGCTTGCCATTCATGGCATGCAGATATTGAAGCGCGATGGAATCTATGCCGGTCTTGCGAAACGCGCGCGCACCAAGCGCAAGTCACTCAAAACCACCGAGGGAGATACGGCGGTCATTGATAGCACTGGCTTAACACCGCCAGAGTTGATGGCGTGGTTTTTTAATGTACATTGCAAGATACCTTACCCCCGGGATCTCGATGTATACATCCGGGAACTTGGTCTTGATGACCGGCAACGTTTTTACGCTATAGTTGCCAGGCAATATCTCTATGTTCAGAAGGTCGGCGGGGCATAAGCTGTTCGCCGGGCTTGGTGGGAGCTGAAATGTCATTTTACGACGGCAGCGATACTGAAGGCACGGGAACGCGGTTCAAGCTGTTCCCGCAGCCGCCGTTTTTGGAAGCGTTTCAGGAACCTGAGATTATAGAAGTGTCTTCGCCTGCAGGTAGTGTTGGTCCTGGGCCTGAAGATGATCGCATGTATACGATTTTTCCAGTCGATAAAGCTGAACCTTACGGGATTGGCGCAAACCCTGACGGGGACGGGATGTATTTGCCACCTTGGAAGGGGGAAATACTGCCCCCGGCCTTGCCTGATGCCGAAGGGCATTTTGATTACCTGGAACCTGGGACGCCGCAGTTTGAAGCAGCGCACCTTTTTGGCTCTGCGCGATTTACAATGGATGTATGGGAAATCTATTTTGACCGTCCAATACAGTGGCATTTCAAAGATCAGTTCGAAAAACTTGAGCTGACAATGTTACCTTCTCTGGATAACGCGCTCATTGGATGGGGTTTTCTTGAAGCTGGCGGTACCCATACAGAGAATAACGGCTTCCATCCTTACAGCTTGAATTTCGATATTGTCGCCCATGAAATCGGTCACGCGGTGGTCTATAGCGAAGTTGGTTTGCCCGTGCGTAATCTCGATAATGGCGAGTATTACGGGTTTCACGAATCCGCCGCCGACCTGGTGGCGCTAATTACGACCCTGCATTTTCCGTCTGTCGTAGAGACGATCCTCAACAATACCAGCGGCAATCTCTACACCATGAATAAACTTTCGCGCTTTGCTGAACTCTCGCCCAATAAACAAATCAGGCTGGCGGCTAACAATCGTGTGCTTTCTGAATTTGCGGACGGCTATGAAGATGAGCATGACCTCGCGCAACCCCTTACTGGCGCGATGTTTGACATCCTGGTGGACGTATTTCACGAAAATCTGCTCGACGCAGGGCTGATGTCGCCTGAGATGGAAGACCTTTCAGATAAACTTGAAGGGAACCCGCAATACAGCAGCATTCTGCAAGCTGCATTTGACAATAACTTTGCGAGAAATCCAGAAGGATTTCGCGATGCGCTGTTGCAGGCGAGAGATTATCTTGGTTCGTATCTGGCAGACGCCTGGCAGATGCTTGATGCGGATATGCTAAGCTATCTCGGCGTTGGGCGGGCGTTACTCGACGTTGATGAGGAAATAACGCGCGGGCGGTATGCCAAAATCATTGAAAATAATTTTTTGATGCGGGAGGTGGGTCTAGTCAAACCTGGCCCGCGAATACCTAAAGCTGGAAAAGAAGGACACAGTGCATCTGCCAGGACATTGGTGCCAGAGTGATTGATTGAAACTCAATTTTTCATTTTTTCAATTTTATGCTAGCCTTTATTTGATTGATCACTATTCTTTTGAACGCATTGATCCGCCCTTACTTAGCGAAAACAATTATGGAGAGGCCAAATTATGTCCGAATCTTTACTCCGAGTGTCTGAAGTTTTGCTATTTGGTCGGCAGCTGTCCGACATCGAACTAAAAAGCAAAGCTGATGTTGAGGTTGTCGTTGCCACCAAGAGCGCTATCGATGTCAACATCGCACATAATGAAATCGAAGGCGTAACTTTGGCCGAGAATGACCTGGTTCTTGTAAAAGACCAGGACGGCGATAAATTTCACGAAGACAATGATGTCTACCAGGTCCAAAACGACAAAAAGCTCGAAAAACAAAAGATCGACAAAGGCGATGTTGTGCTGGACAAGAACACCAAAACGATGTGGCTGGCTAGAAAGAAGAGAGATAATAGTGGAGACGCTGTTCGGCGCTTCAAGAATAATGAAAAGAAGCGGTCGATTGGAAACAAACAGTTGGAAGCGCAATGGGGCGGCAAAAATCCAAAACTTGCAAGAATTTATGGATTTGGATTTGAAGGAACATATTATGAGCTTCCCAACCCCACAGTCTTTCTTGTGCATGGCAAAGGGGAATCCGTAACGGATGGGAATAAACCTGGCGACCATGCCTCTCGAGCTCCAACGAATCCGTCACTCAGCGGTTTAGCAGCCGCCGATTTTCAATTTTCCGATGACGTTATGATGTGGTCGTACGACAAGGCTGACTACTCTATTCGCATGGATGTTGAAACCGGGATGCTGGAGCAGGTTCTGCTCGACGCTTACTTTGGTGGCGATGACGGTGCGTTTGTCAGTGGCTCAAAAGTCAGTGGTTCAAAAGTCAGCGGTTCAAAGGTTGCGGGCTCGAAGGTTCGTGGGTCCAAACTTCGCGGCGACTAGACATTCAGCAGCCTATAATCCCGCTTTAAGAAGCCCCTCGACGTAGTTTTCAACGTCTTCTGAACGCACGTCGGGGACTTTTAGCTTAGCCCATTCTGCAGCAGAAAAACCCGGTTGTGCCTGCCTGACTTGTGCAGCGTGAAATTCCGCTTCTTTCGTGCGTCCAAGCTGTGCGTTGCTGGCTGCGAGCAGCCTCTGCCCCTCGCTTTGATTGTGCATTTGCGACACCGAAGAGATGACGTCCTCATAGCGGCGCAAATTATACAGCACCCCGCCCATGTCCCATAAATATTGATCGGGATAGAACGGATTGAGTTTCATCGCCTTTTCAAACAAAACGAGTGCTTCTTCATTGCGCCCGGAATGGCCGAGCGCGTCTGCCATCTCAGCCAGCAGGTCAGCATCATTTGGGTTAAGCAATACCGCCCGCTCATAAGATTTTATCGCAGCGTCATGCTCTTTGCGGTACAGGTGCGCAAACCCAAGCTCACCGAATCCCCTTGCATCATGTGGGTCTAGATCAACCGCTCTTTTTGCAAATTCCAGTGCCTGGTCAAGCGCGCCCTCTGTGTCTTCCGACCATCCGTAACGCCAGTCCAGATTAAATGTGCGCGATACACCTGCATTGGCGCGCGCATAGCGCGGATCGAGATTATGTGCTGCGTCATAGAGGTCATGCGCTTTCAGATTGTTAGGGCGCAAGTACTTGTAAATTTGATGTTGGGCCTGCAGCACCAGGCCATATGCCTCAACATCTGAAGGTTGTGTGGCGCGGATCCTATCGAACTCAGATGATTCAATCTGAACTGCGGTCGCTGAAACAATGGTACGTGCAATCTCATCTTGCAATTCAAAGATGTCGTCCATTGTGCGGTCGTAGCGCTCGCCCCAAATCATCCGACCGGTTTCTGTATCGGCCAGCTCGATTGAAATACGCGCTCTGTTTCCCGCTCTGCGGACGGAGCCTTGGGCGACGTAGCGCACACCGAGCGCGTTTCCAACCGTTTGTGGCGGGACGTCCTGATTTCTGTATGTAAATGCCGAATTACGGGAAATGATGTGCAGGTTATGAAACTTGGACAGGTTTACAGTTATGTCCTCCGTTATGCCGTCCGTAAACCAGCTGCTTTCCTGATCATCACCTAAATCCTTGAACGGCAAGACGACAACTGACGGTTTGCTGGAGAGTTGCGACTTGTGCTGGCTGGGAGAGGCACGCAGGCTTGGCTTCTTCGCGACGGCGTCGACTTCGGGGTAAACCGCATAAACATCAATTTCATCGGCGATGTTTTTCAGTTTCTGCGGCCCTAGATACTGGTAACCGAAACGGAGTTTGTTTTTGACCTGCTCATAAACGGCAGCGCTGATGCAAACCGATCCAGAGTCCGCCAGGGTTTCTAGTCTGGCCGCTACGTTGACGCTATTTCCATGCGCGGTGGAATTATTGACCAAAACGTCGCCCAGGTTGATCCCGACACGGAAATCAACTGGCCGGTCGTTGCCTGCGTTTGACTTTGCGATCAGTTCCTGACTTTCAATCCCTGCCTGCACGGCGCTCGCAGCACTATCGAAAAGTGCAAAAATTCCATCTCCGCTGGTTTGAACGACACGACCGTCATTTGCTTCGATATTCTTGCAAAAAATATTGATGAGTTCTTCAACCCTGTGATGAGCCGTAACCTCATCCTCGGACATAAACGCGCTGTATCCGACGGCATCAGCAAACAGGATTGCTACCAACCTTCGATTTAGCTTGATTTTGCTGTTCTCATCCAAGACGTGTTTTCCATCAAAACGTATTCATATTGCGATCGAAAAGGCGACCGAGGTTTACCAGTTGTTATGTAGGATCCGACCATTCTGACGAGGACCAAGGTGCACGGCCAAGCGTGATTTCAGGTCCACCTTTCAGTGTTTTTCGCAGGTTTGCGCGCGTTTCAGCCCACTCAGACGCTAAAAGGCCAATAACCAGGACGTCATGGTGCTTGCCGCCTGTAAACCAGGCGCGCCGCATTTTTCCTTCAACCTGAAAGCCAAGAGTGCCCGTCAAGGCGCGCGTGGCGTCGTTGTCGGAGCGGTAATATGACGTCATGCGATTAAGCCGCAATTGTCCGAATGCAATGTCGATAAGCATCGCAGAGGCACGTATTCCGAGACCTTTCCGGCGAACGTGGTCGGCAAAATAAAGTGCCAAAACGCCGTCACCGTGGATGTAGTCAACACTATCAATGCCGACGATACCGACAATGGCATCGCATTCATCGTTGATGGTAAACCAAAAACTTTTGCTGAATTCTCCGCCGCTGAGAGATTCTTTCCATCTCTCACCCAAGGCGCTTTTGGTCAGAGGAACTGGCATTTTACGGTCGAACAAGGATAGGTCCGGCAAATGTTCGAACCAATGTGAAATCGCTTCAATGTCATGCAAACCCATCGGCCGCATTCTGTAGCTTTCAAATTTATTTTTGCTCATTTCATCTTCCTATGGCTAGTTTTGTTGTTGGTAATTACCGATCATGCAAAAGAGTTTGGGTCTGAAAATGTAGTCTCCAGCTTGCGTTCAAGAATGGCCGTATTTCAATCTTGGTCAGAAGCATACGTCCATTCAAATTCCACCATATGGAACTTGTTTTTTAAGTAGCCGCTATCGCAAAAATGGAATGATAGCGTCAATTGGAAGAACTCGTAAGAGAAATTTTGGTGTATACTAAATGAACAAACCGTCGTGGTTGATATGTATTCAATTGATCTGGACGAGATGGAGCAAAGTTCAGATTATTTCTTTTATTGATTTTGAAGGCGAGGGTTTAGGCCGAATTGCATCATTGTGAAAGAGCGGGCAAACTCTTCTGTGTAATATCAGTTGCACGGGTGCGTCATTTAGGGCCATGATCTGCGTTTGGGGACTCTGAGCGGGAGTTTG
>CAJQND010000325.1 GCA_905479595.1 uncultured Hyphomicrobiales bacterium | reverse complement strand
GTGGTGGAGCCAGGCGGAATCGAACCGCCGACCTCTTGCATGCCATGCAAGCGCTCTCCCAACTGAGCTATGGCCCCATCCAGTGTGCCTCGTCTGCGAGGCGCTTCGTACCGGGTTGGAATGTTGCTACCCTTCCCATGCGGGCAGGAAACTATTCCGGCACAGTTGAATGATCAAGTGCGAAGTTTTAATTTCGCACTCTGAAACACCCAATGTCTATCCTAGACGTCTTCGCCGCCGGGTTTTACGCCGCCGAGAATACCCGTGACATCGTCGTCTTCGTCGTCATCTTCGAGAAACTTGTCTGAATCAGCTTTGCTGTCGTCATCGTCGTCGACTTCAACATCTTCGATTTCAGCAACTGCCGCCACATCGGGGTCAACTGCATCATCATCATCATCTTCGTCAACCTCTTCGAGGCTGATGACTTCAATATCATCTTCGTCATCATCCTCTTCGACCACTGCCTTGGGTTCAGGTACTTCCTTCGGCTTGGGCGCAGGCCCATTTTTTGACGGCAATAAAGGTTCTGCTACAAATGTGAATTCACACATCGGGCATACGATTGGCACTTTGAGCAAATCATAAAACTTTACCGCACATTCTGGGCATGTGCGTTTTGTGCCTAACTCTGGCTTGACCACGGGAAGTCCCCTTCGGTTCTTTAGATCGACGTTGGATTGGAATTTCGCAATGCCATGCCATGTGAAAGTGTCTCTGTCAAAGCCAAAACGACATTACAGGCACAAACAATGCGATTTGACGCTACACGCGCCTAAATCACCGTGCTAAAGCATGGCCATTCATCACAAGGATATCAACTGTGTCTGCCACAATCGCAAAACCACTTCGCGCGCACCGTTCCGGCCCTCTCACTGGTGAGATCACTGTGCCCGGTGACAAATCCATCTCTCATCGCGCTCTATTGTTTGGAGCCGTGGCAGAGGGTGAGACCACAATTGACGGTTTGCTGGAATCAGAAGATGTGCACGCCACCGCACGTGCCATGGCCGCCTTTGGAGCGCGGGTGGAGCGCCATCGCGATGGCCGTTGGGTTGTACAAGGGCTTGCAGGCAAAGGGCTTTCAAAACCCAACAAACCAATTGATTTTGGCAATGCCGGTACCGGGGTGCGGCTAACCATGGGCTTGGCGGCCGCATATCCAGCTTCAGCAACATTTACAGGTGACGCTTCCTTAACAAAGCGTCCCATGGGACGTGTTATCGCGCCACTTGAAGCCATGGGCGCACGATTTGATGCCGCTGAAGGTGGCCGGTTACCGCTCACATTGCATGGCGCAACGACACCTAAGCCAATTACTTATGAACTTCCAGTCGCGTCGGCACAGGTCAAATCAGCCATATTGCTGGCTGGCCTCAATACAGATGGCGAAACGGTTATTCTCGAACCTGTGCTCACCCGTGACCATACAGAGCGAATGTTGAGCGCTTTTGGAGCTGACCTTACGATAAATGATGAAGGTGATTGCCGAAGGATCACCTTAAAAGGACCAGCACGGTTAACCGGGCAGCATATTAATGTGCCTGCCGATCCGTCTTCTGCCGCGTTCCCGATCATTGCTGCATTGATCACCGAGGGGTCACACATCACCCTGCCCGGAGTAATGCTCAATGATACACGCACCGGCCTGATTGCGGTTTTGCGCACCATGGGTGCTGATATTAAATGCAACAATGAGCGCGAAGCTGGCGGTGAAATGGTGGCCGACCTCTCCATTCGCCACAGTGCTTTAAAAGGCGTCAATGTTGCGCCAGAAATTGGCCCGTCAATGATTGATGAGTACCCTGCCCTGGCGGTTGCGGCGGCCTGTGCCAATGGTGTTACGGAAATGCGCGGGCTGGGTGAGTTGCGGGTTAAGGAATCTGACCGCCTTGCCGCTGTTGCCGCCGGGCTTGAGGCAAATGGCGTAAAAGTTGAAACCGGCGAAGACTGGATGCGGGTATTTGGCACCGGCACACCGCCAATGGGCGGCGGCATTGTCGAAACCCATATGGATCACCGCATATCCATGGCATTTTTGATGTTGGGTCTGGCCACAGAAAAGCCCGTCACGGTGGATGATGGTGAAATTATTGCCACGAGCTTCCCCGACTTCACCGGTTTGATGGCCAGTACCGGTGCGAAATTCAGCACCCCGGAAGATGCGGCATGATTATCGCCATGGATGGACCAGCGGCATCTGGAAAGGGCACGCTGGCCCGCGCCGTGGCCCGTCATTACGGATTAAACTACCTGGATACGGGATCAATGTATCGCATGGTTGCTGTTGGCGTGTTGCGCGCAGGCGGCAAACCCGATGATGTGCAACTGGCAACACACGCTGCCCTTACCCTCGATCCATCCGAATATGACGATGCCGACTTGCGCACCGCCGAAGCAGGTGCTGCTGCATCTATCGTGGCGGCTTTCCCGACGGTGCGCGCCGCTATTCTAGACGCCCAGCGCGATTTTGCCCTAGCCCCACCTGGGGCTGTGCTTGATGGTCGCGACATTGGAACGGTGGTGTGCCCGGATGCGGATGTGAAACTCTATGTATCTGCGTCCAGTCAAGTGCGCGCCAACCGGCGACATGCGGAACTTTTGGCGCGCGGCGAAGACATCTCATTTGATCAGGTTCACGCAGATCTGGTTAAGCGCGACGCACAAGATGCCAACCGAAAGGCGTCGCCCCTGAAACCAGCTGAAGACGCCCACTTGCTTGATACGTCAGATTTGAGTATAGAAACCGCGTTCGAATGCGCTATCGCTATAATCGATGCCGCATTGAACAAAAAGACGTAACGGACCGCGCCATCATGAGGATAGCCCGGGGATTGTTGCGAAACACAAACCCGGCCAATAATGAGCCCTGAGGCAACAATGCCAGGGTTAAACGGTAGCCGGATATGAAGTTGGTTCGCCCGGCAAGAGCGAACGCCATTTTGCACAATAACTAAAAATGATGTGCTGTTAGGTGCCTGCGGAATGCTGCGGGCCGACATCTGTTTGTATGACGATTAACACGAGGACTGAATGTCTGTAGCAACCGAAACCCTTAACCCAACCCGCGAAGATTTCGCGGCTATGCTCGATGAATCCTTTGGCGGCGGCGATCTTGGTGAAGGCAGCGTTATCAAAGGCACTGTAGTTGCCATTGAAAATGACCTGGCGATCATCGATGTTGGTCTGAAAACTGAAGGCCGCGTGCCGCTGAAAGAATTCAGCACACCGGGACAACCTGCTGACCTGACAGTTGGCGATACTGTTGAGGTTTATCTCGAGCGCATCGAAAATGCGATGGGCGAGGCAATGCTGTCTCGCGAAAAAGCCAAGCGCGAAGAAGCCTGGATCCGTCTTGAAAAGCAGTTTGACGACAATGAGCGCGTAGAAGGCCACATCTTTGGCCGGGTTAAAGGCGGCTTCACAGTTGATCTTGGCGGCGCGGTTGCGTTCCTGCCAGGCAGCCAGGTTGATGTGCGCCCTATCCGCGACGTCGGCCCGCTGATGAACATTCCACAGCCTTTCCAGATCCTGAAAATGGACAAACGCCGCGGCAACATCGTTGTATCGCGCCGCGCTATTCTGGAAGAAACCCGCTCAGAACAGCGTGCAGAACTGGTCCAGAACCTTGCCGAAGGCCAGGTTGTTGAAGGGGTGGTCAAAAACCTCACCGATTACGGCGCATTCGTTGACCTGGGCGGCATTGATGGCCTGCTCCACGTTACCGACATTGCCTGGAAACGGGTCAACCACCCGACTGACGTTTTGGCCATTGGCCAGACCGTGAAGGTGCAGATCATCAAGATCAATCCTGAAACCCAGCGCATCTCGCTTGGCATGAAACAGCTGGAAAGCGATCCCTGGGAAGGCGTTGAAGCCAAGTACCCGCTGGAAATGCTGGTCAAGGGCACGGTTACCAATATCACTGATTATGGCGCATTCATCGAACTGGAAGACGGCATTGAAGGCCTCGTCCACGTATCTGAAATGAGCTGGACCAAAAAGAATGTTCACCCAGGCAAGATCGTTTCCACTTCTGAAGAAGTGCAAGTGGTGGTGCTGGAAGTGGACCCACAGAAGCGTCGTATTTCGCTTGGTCTCAAACAGACCACTGACAATCCATGGCTGACTTTCGCCGACAAGTTCCCGAAAGAAACCCAAGTCGAAGGCGAAATCAAAAACATCACCGAGTTTGGCCTGTTTATCGGCCTCGATGGCGATGTGGATGGTATGGTCCACCTGTCGGACCTCGACTGGAACCGTTCTGGCGAAGAAGCCATTCAGGACTTCAAAAAGGGCGACATGGTGAAAGCCATCGTTCTGGATGTGGACACTGAAAAGGAGCGCATCTCGCTCGGCATCAAGCAGCTTGGCGGCGATCCGATGACCAAGGTCGAAGGCGTACGCAAGGGTGCAACTGTTACCTGTGAAGTATTGCAGGTTCAGGACAACGGTATCGAAGTGAAGGTTTCCGATTCCGACATGACTGCCTTCATCCGCCGTTCTGATCTGTCACGTGACCGTTCCGAGCAGCGCCCTGAGCGTTTCGCTGTTGGCGATAAGGTTGACGCCCGCGTCACCCAGTTCGACACAAAGGCCCGCAAAATCGGTCTCTCGGTCAAGGCGCTGGAAATCGCTGACGAGAAAGCCGCCGTCGCACAATATGGTTCATCGGATTCCGGTGCGTCACTTGGTGACATTCTTGGTGCCGCAATGGCCCAGGCTAAAGGCGACGAAGACGAAACTGAGGAAGACAGCGACAAGTAATTGCGCTGACCCACAAGTTTGATACAAAAAATGAAACCCGGCTGGCAAAATTGCGCTAGCCGGGTTTTTTTAATGCTCACGCAATGGTAGAACTCACACATGACAATTAATGCAGACATCGTCGCTGACCGCCGCCGCATCAAACGCTCCACCATGATGTGGCGTGCAATTGCAATTGCAGCGGTAGTTGCCGCGGTCATTGTTACTGGCCTGGCAGGGCTCTCCGGCGGTAATGGTTTGGGCATAATGGGCGACCATATTGCCCGGGTGCGGGTTGACGGTCTGATCACCGGTCCGCGCGAACAGTTGGCCATGTTCTCCAAATTGGCAAAGAACAAGCAGGTGCGCGCAGTGTTGGTGCATATCAACTCACCTGGCGGCACGACCGCAGGTTCAGAAGCTGTATATGAGCACTTGCGCAAACTCGCCGCTGAAAAACCAGTTGTGACTGTGCTTGGTTCTCAAGCCACGTCTGGCGGATATATCACTGCCATCGCGGGTGATTACATCGTGTCACGTGGCAACACGTTGACAGGCTCAATTGGCGTCATCATGCAATGGCCAAACGCCAAAAAGCTTCTGGAGAACATTGGCGTTGAATATAAAGAGATCAAATCTGACCCGCTCAAAGCGACACCCAACCCGTTTATGGATACGTCACCTGAAGCCATAGCTGTGTTGCGCGATGTTATCGATGATTCCCATAAATGGTTTCTTGGCCTCGTCTCAGAGCGGCGAAAACTCGACGCCTCCCAAACACGTATACTGGGCGATGGTCGAATCTACACCGGTCGTCAGGCATTGAAGGCAAAACTGATTGATGCCATCGGCGGGGAAACTGAAGCGGTGGCATGGCTCAAAAAAGAAAAAAAGCTGCCAAAGTCGCTCAAGGTCGTGGATTGGAAGCCACAACGGGTAGACGAATTATCGCTGTTGAGCCTTTCGGCATCCTGGTTGGGTGAAATTTTTGGTGGGGCATTTTTTAACGGCATATTAGCGCAAGCAGAAAAAAGGCTTGCACCTGAAAGACTTAGACTTGACGGGCTGGTCTCGGTTTGGCAGCCTAAGGAATAGAACCGCCGCCTTAACAAAGGCCACAAGAGCGGAAACAAAGCCCGGCAGAGGCAACGACAAAGCCCGATAGAGGCATAATGGGGAAATGGCAGGATGATAAAGTCAGAGTTGATTCAACGTATTGCGCAGGAAAATCCACATTTATTTCAGCGCGACGTGGAACGCATAATCAATACGGTATTTGGTGAAATCGGCGCAGCACTATCCCGGGGTGACCGGGTCGAGTTGCGTGGATTTGGGGCATTTTCAGTAAAAGAACGCCAGGCGCGCATTGGGCGCAACCCTCGCACTGGTGAATCTGTAAGCGTGGACGCCAAACGGGTACCCTTTTTTAAAACGGGCAAAGAGCTGCGCGAACGGCTAAATGCGGGGTCTTCAGGTTCAGACGGTGATTAGGTTCAGGACTTTGACCTAAAGCAAGGTCCGTACAGTGCGGGCTGGAAGGAAAAGATAGGCTGTGAGAAAAATTTTATCCTGGCTGATTTGGCTGCCTGTGGCGATCATCTTTATTGTTGTTGCGCTGGCTAACAAGCAAAATGTTACCTTCTCGCTCGATCCGATGAGCCAAACCGATCCGATTTTAGCCATTGATATTCCATTGTTTGTGCTGCTCTTTGCGGCACTACTTCTCGGTGTTGTTTTTGGTGGGATCGGTGCCTGGCTTAACCAGTCAAAATGGCGGCGCGCGGCACGTGATGCCCGCTATGAAATGAACCAGATCCGCACTGAGGTTTCAGCGTTGCGACGCGACCAGGAGCATAGCGGGACCGATTTGGTTGCCCCAAATTAGTGCCAGATTATTTCACTTACCGGTCATTGGCATGATATAAACGCACCCTGAACAACTGACATTCAGGGCCGAAATGTTCCATCGGAACCACACATTCACCAAGCATATTTTTTCGCTGGCCGTTGGCTTGGCGCTGGCGATTGGCTTGGCGCACGCCTTTGGCCAGACCGCCCGGGCTGCAGAACAATCCTTTGTATCTGTGTTGGGTGTCACCCCGGAAGGCGAGGCCTGTCTGATGGGCGGGTCCCTGCGCAATGTTATTGCTGAACCAGACGTGCTTGTCGATTTCATGAAGCACAAACAAAGCTATGCATTGGTGCACCTTGGTGATACCCGCGGCGAGGTGGTTGCAATTGGCGCGCCTGAAACCCCTGAACAGGGGGGTGATTGTGAAGAGAGTTTTATTCAGGAACTTACCCTGTCACCGGAGCAACTGGGGTTGTTGCAGATTGCGGTGAAAGGCACCATCGGCGACACAAAAAAACGTCTTCCAAAATCCGTCAAAGAATTAAGCCGGTTGAGCAAACCCCATATCAAGCTGGTAATGGACTACCTCGTCAAGGCAGGGCTGAAAGACCCCAAAGTACACCTGCGCCAGGTAATCGAAACCGATATTGATGGAGATGGCAAGACAGAGACCCTCATAAATGCGCTCAATACGTCCAATGGGGACACGTTAAAAGGCGAGTACTCGCTGGTGCTTTTGGTGCGCGGCGACTTGAACGAACCACAGATTGTCGAAATCCATAAAGAAATCTCCATGGAGGACGAGGCCGAACCATCCCTGATCGTTGCGCAAACCATCGTTTCGCTGATCGATTTGGAAGATGATGGCAAGCTTGAGTTGGTTCTTTATGGCGCATTCGCTTTTGGCGAAGGCTGGCAGGTATTGCGCGTGCGGAAAGACAATTCAGAACAGATTTTATTCTGTGGATGCGGCTAGGCAAACTTTCGGCTTTTCCCCAACGCACCTTCTGATATAAACCGCTCACCTTCATCGCTGGAGTTCTACATAATGCACGTTTTTGAAAACCCAGTCTTTTGCGCACTCGATACAACCAGTGTGGATCAGGCGGTTAACTGGACGCGGGCTTTGAAAGGCCATGTGGGTGGTGTCAAAATTGGCCTGGAATTCTTCTACGCTCATGGACGTAGTGGCTATCAGGCGATTGCGCGCGAAGGGGTGCCTATCTTTCTTGATTTGAAACTGCACGATATTCCCAACACGGTTGCTGGCGGGTTGCGCGCCTTGATGCTGCTTGATCCGGTACCTGCAATCGTCAACGTACATTGCAGTGGCGGCAGCGCAATGATGCGCGCGGCAGCAGACGCTGTAGATGGCCGCGCCAAGCTGATTGGGGTGACCATTCTGACCAGCCTAAGTGATGCTGATATCGTCGAGGCGGGCTTTACCGCTGACAAAGATACAGCTGACCATGCCCGCGCACTGGCCCATTTGGCCCAGACGGCCGGGCTCGACGGTGTGGTGTGCAGCCCCCATGATGTGGCCGGGATCAAACACGCAACCTCATCGCAATTTCTTACAATCGTGCCGGGAATACGGCCTGCAGGAACTGACGCCGGGGATCAAAAACGAATTGCCACGCCAGGTTCAGCCATTCAGGCGGGTGCGGATATTTTGGTGATCGGCCGGGCAATTACTGGCGCAGATGACCCGGCTGCAGCGGCGCATGCCATCACTAGGGATGTGGAGACGGCACGTGGTTAAGGTAAAAATTTGTGGACTCTCCAGCGTTGAGACGCTTGTCGCCGCCCTTGAAGCACAGGCCGATTTCGTCGGGCTTGTGTTTTATGGGCCAAGTCCGCGCAATATAAGTATCGAAGATGCGCGACCGCTTGCAGACTTAGCCCGCGGCAACGCGAAAATCGTTGCTTTGACCGTTGATCCTGATGACGCACTGATCGAAGAGATTGCTGGCACTATCCGCCCGGATTTTTTTCAGTGTCACGGGTCGGAAAGCCCGGAACGGATTGCGGAAATCACCACAAAGACCGGAATTCCTGTGATCAAGGCGATCAAGGTACGCGAACAAGAAGATGTGCGTGAGGCGGTATTGTATGATGGAATTGCCGCCATGATGTTATATGATGCAAAAGTGCCTGAAGGGTTCAAAAACCCTCTTCCAGGGGGCAATGGAGTTCAGTTTGACTGGTCATTGCTCGGCACAAATACCGATGCTGAACCATTCATGCTGTCTGGTGGTATCGGGATAGATAATGTGGCCAAAGCCATTGAAGTTGTGCATCCCGCTATTGTGGATGTGTCGTCGGGTGTAGAAACAGCACCTGGCGAAAAAGATGCCGGATTGATCCGGGAGTTTATTGCTAAAGTCAAAGCCAAAGGGCTTAACGCCTAACGAGCTTGATACATTGAGAGGGCACATTGCGGTGAGTGAGAGCGTACCAAATTCTTACAGAAACGGGCCAGACGAGCGCGGGCATTTTGGCATTTACGGCGGCCGGTTTGTGGCTGAAACCCTGATGCCACTCATTCTTGATCTGGAACAGGCCTACAAAGATGCCAAGGAAGACCCGTCCTTTCAGGCCGAGATTGATCACCTTAACACCCATTATTCTGGCCGCCCCAGCCCGCTCTATCACGCTGAACGCCTGTCAGACTATTTCGGCGGCGCCCAGATCTGGTTCAAGCGCGATGAGCTGAACCACACTGGTTCCCATAAAATCAATAACTGCATTGGTCAGATTCAACTGGCCATGCGCATGGGCAAAAAACGTATTATCGCGGAAACTGGCGCTGGCCAGCACGGCGTTGCTGTAGCCACTGTATGCGCGCGCTTTGGATTGCCCTGCGTGGTTTACATGGGCGCCACCGACATCGAGCGGCAAAAACCTAACGTGTTCCGCATGCGCCTTCTTGGTGCGGAAATCAAACCGGTCACCTCCGGCACCGGCACATTGAAAGACGCCATGAACGATGCCCTGCGCGACTGGGTGTCAAATGTGGATGACACATTTTACATTATCGGCACCGCTGCAGGCCCCCATCCCTACCCGGAAATGGTACGGAATTTTCAGGCGGTGATTGGTACCGAAGCGCGCCAGCAAATTCAGGAACTCGCAGGCAAACTGCCCGATGCCCTGGTGGCATGCATTGGTGGTGGTTCCAACGCCATTGGCCTGTTTCACCCGTTCCTCGACGACAAGGATGTGAAAATTTTCGGTGTTGAAGCTGGCGGCCACGGCATTGAATCCGGCGAACACGCGGCATCCCTGAATGGCGGCCAACCTGGCGTTTTGCATGGCAACCGAACTTATCTATTGCAGAACGAAGATGGCCAGATCAACGATGCCCATTCAATTTCCGCCGGGCTTGATTATCCGGGTATCGGGCCAGAACATTCCTGGCTGAAAGATACCGGCAGGGTTGAATATGTTTCAATCACCGATAGCGAGGCGCTTGATGCTTTCCAGCTTTGCACCCAGCAGGAAGGCATTATCCCTGCCCTGGAGCCCGCCCACGCGTTGGCATATGTGGCCAAGCTGGCACCAACCATGAAGAAAGACGAAATCATTTTGATGAACCTCTGCGGACGTGGCGACAAAGACGTTTTTGCCGTGGCAGAACATCTTGGAGTGGAGATGTAACCATGACCACAACACGATTGGAAAAGCGCTTCGCCGCCCTGAAAGATGAAGACCGAAGGGCGCTTGTGACCTTTGTGACCGCAGGCGATCCTGATTTGGAGACGTCCCTCGAAATCCTCACGGGTCTTCCCGGGGCCGGCGCGGACATCATTGAGTTGGGCATGCCATTCTCTGACCCAATGGCCGACGGACCCGCCATTCAAGCGTCCAGTTTGCGCGCGCTTAACGGTGGTCAGAACATGATCAAGACGCTCGCTATGGTGACGTCGTTCCGCGAGACAGACAAGGAAACACCTATCGTTTTGATGGGGTATTACAACCCGATCTACATTTACGGAGTGGATCGGTTTCTCGTAGATGCAAAAAAAGCCGGCGTGGATGGGTTGATTGTGGTCGATCTGCCCCCTGAATGCGATGACGAGTTATGCATTCCATCCCTTGCAGCAGGCATCAATTTCATTCGTCTTGCCACGCCAACCACCGACGACAAGCGCTTGCCAGCGGTTTTGAACAACACGTCTGGCTTTGTCTATTATGTGTCGATTACCGGCATTACCGGCACCGCAGCGCCTGATAGCGGTAAGGTGCGCCAAAGCGTTGAACGTATCAAACGCCACACTGGTCTGCCCGTGGCGGTTGGATTTGGAGTAAAAACCCCGGAACAGGCCCGTAGCCTCTCGCAATGTGCTGATGGGGTTGTTGTTGGTTCGGCTTTTGTTGATATTGTCAAAAATTCGCTGGATTCCGATGGTAAGGCAACATCAGATACAGCGCCAAAGGTGCTGGAACTGGTCTCAGCGCTTGCGGATGGTGTTCGGGGCACCAATATAGAAGCGGCAGAATAATGTGCCGGGCCATGCCGGAAAGGAAAGCCAGTGAATTGGATTAACAGCGTCGTAAGGCCGAAGATCAATTCTTTCCTGCGCCGGGAAATGCCCGACAATATGTGGGTCAAAGACCCAGAATCAGGCCAGATGGTTTATCTGCGCGACCTTGAGGCCAACCAATATGTGGTTCCAGGGTCTGGTTATCATATGCGCATGGCGGCCGACGCCCGGCTCAAGGGGCTGTTCGATAACGGCGAATTCGAGCCGATAAAGGTTCCCGAAGTCACAATAGACCCCCTTAAATTCCGCGACGAAAAGAAATATGCCGACCGGCTGAAACAGGCGCGTGCAAAAACCGACCGAAAAGATGCCGTCATCGTTGGCGAGGGCCAATTGGATGGATTGCCCCTGGTGGCAGCGGTGCAGGATTTTGAATTCATGGGCGGTTCGCTTGGTATGGCCGCAGGCGAAGCCATTATCACAGGCATGCGCACCGCTGTGGCGCGTCATTCGCCGTTTATACTGTTTGCGGCATCTGGTGGTGCGCGCATGCAGGAAGGTATTTTGTCCCTCATGCAAATGCCGCGCACAACCGTGGCTGTGCAAGAGCTGCGCGAGGCTGGTCTTCCCTATATTGTTGTTTTGACCAATCCGACCACCGGTGGTGTAACCGCATCATATGCCATGCTGGGAGATGTCCATATTGCCGAACCCGGCGCGTTGATATGCTTTGCTGGCCCCCGGGTAATCGAGCAGACTATCCGGGAAAAATTGCCGGAAGGGTTCCAGCGGGCTGAATATCTGCTTGAGCATGGCATGGTCGATATGGTTGTGCACCGCCACGATATGCGTGAAACCCTAAGCCGCATTGTGCATTTGCTGATGAAGGCACCAGCAGTCGAACTGGCCACGGACGAACATGAAGAAGAAGAAAATGCAGGAATTGCGGCTGGTGACGACGAAGCTTCTGCTGATGCAACGGAAGATTCTGTTGTAGAAAACGACGCAGAAAGCGTTGAGTCCGAAGAAGACGAAACATTGGAAGATGAAGAGTTACCCAGGGCCGCGGAAATGGTTGCTGTGACACCGGAAAACACCAAATTGCCAAAGAAGCGAAAAGCGAAAAAAGCACCAGAAAGCGGTGACTGGGCAAGTGGTATTCTGGATTCCGGGCGCGCTGAGCCTTCTGTATAAAGCTCCGCATCTCAATTTTCCCCTTTGCCGCATCCTTTTAGGTAGAATTTTCCGATGGCCCGCAGCGACGCCACCTTAAAGCGGCTTTTGGCCTTACACCCAAAGATCATCGATCTCAGCCTGGACCGCATGGAAAGGGTTCTGGCAGCCCTTGGTAACCCTGAACGGGATTTACCACCGGTCATCCACGTGGCTGGTACAAATGGCAAAGGCTCCACCATTGCCAATATCAGGGCTTGCATGGAAGCCGCTGGAAAAACCGTACACGTTTACACGTCACCTCATCTCGTGCGATTCCATGAACGGATCTATCTCGGTGCGCCAGGTGGCGGGGCATTCATTTCAGAAGAGGCCTTGGCTGATCTGCTGGAGGAATGCGAAACCGCTAACGGCAAAGACCCCATTACATTCTTTGAAATTACCACTGCCGCTGCCCTGCTGGCATTCTCCCGCGCACCCGTAGATTACTGCTTGCTTGAGGTTGGACTTGGCGGGCGACTTGACGCCACCAATGTAATCGCCTCACCCACATTAACCGTCATTACCCCGGTTGATATCGACCATCAGCAATACCTTGGTGAGACTATTGAGGAAATTGCGGGCGAGAAGGCCGGAATTCTAAAGCAAGGCATAACTGGCATCATCGGCCCACAGCGGGAGGCAGCCCGCCAGGTAATTGAAGACAAAGCTGCCCGCCTGCGCGCGCCATTGCAGATCGCTGGTCAGGATTTTCAGGCGTATGAAGAAAACGGGCGATTGGTTTTTCAGGACGAAAACGGACTTCTTGATTTGAGCTTGCCACGGCTCGCAGGTCGGTTTCAGATCGAGAACGCCGCGACCGCAATCGCTGCCTTGCGTGCTTTGAATGACACGCGCATTGATGATGATGCAATTGAAAGAGGTATTTCCCAAACCAGCTGGCCTGCCCGCCTTCAGCGTCTTGAACATGGTGGATTGAGCAGACACCTGCCAGATGGCTTTGAGCTCTGGCTGGATGGCGGTCACAATGCCTCCGCCGGGCGGGCGATCGCGGCAAGCATGGCCGACCTTGAAGAGCGCGCCCCTAAACCGTTGGTGCTGATTTGCGGCATGCTCAATACAAAAGCGCCCGAACACTTTCTTTCCGCTTTTTCCGGTCTGGCAAAAACGATCATTACCCTCGCAATTCCCGGTGAAGAAAACGCAATTCCAGCAGATGAATTGGCAGTTGCTGCTGCATCAGCCGGGTTCAGTTCGCTAACTGCCACGGGAATTGAAGATGCACTCAGATCGGCGCGCGAAACAACGCTGGAGCCAGCCCGGGTATTGATTTGTGGTTCGCTATATCTTGCCGGACACGTGCTGGCACTGGAAACTGATGAAGAAAAATCTGGACCTTCCGGCGCATCGCGTTAATCGTCTACTTTCGCTTTCAGGGCATAAAGCGCATCAAGTGCCTCTCTGGGTGTCAGCTCGTCTGGCAGGATCCCGGCAAGTAGTTCTTCAACTTCGCTAGGGCCACGCTGAGCTGCCACGCTCGCGGGTCGCGCCGCTGAAAACAACGGCAAATCTGCAGCAAGGCCATCCCCATTGGCGTTCATGTCCGAGGCTTCCAGCAGGCTCAGCACTTCGCCCGCACGGGCAATAACCGATGAGGGAAGACCTGCGAGTTTTGCGACTTGAATGCCATAGGAGCGATCCGCCGCTCCCGGCCCAACTTCATGCAGGAAGATGACGTCACCTTTGTACTCACGCACTTTCATGGTGGCGTTTGTCAAATGATCGAGACGCTCCGACAATACGGTAAGTTCATGAAAATGGGTGGCAAACAAGGCGCGGCATTTGTTGATTTCGTGGAGATGTTCAACACATGCCCAGGCAATAGAAAGCCCGTCAAATGTCGCCGTGCCGCGGCCAATTTCGTCGAGAATAACCAAAGACCGGCTTGTTGCCTGATTGAGTATGGTTGCGGTTTCAACCATTTCTACCATGAAGGTTGAACGACCACGGGCCAGATCATCTGCAGCGCCAACCCGCGAGAACAACCGGTCAACCACACCTATGCGGGCTTCGCTGGCAGGTACGAAAGAGCCCATTTGGGCTAGAATGGCGATCAATGCATTCTGGCGGAGAAACGTCGATTTACCTGCCATATTGGGCCCGGTCAAAAGCCAGATATGACGCCCCTCGCCCTCACCGTCCGCTGACAGGTCACAATCATTTGGCACAAACGGGGAATCTCCCACCATCTTCAATGCGTGCTCCACGACGCTGTGGCGGCCACCGGAGATCTCAAACGCCCGCGATGCATCAACCACGGGCCGGGTAAAGCGGCTGCGCTCAGCCAACTCTGCAAGAGCGGAAAACACATCAAGCCGCGCCAGCGCCGCTGCGAGGACGCTTAAAAGTTCAGATAGACCGGTCACTCTAACCACAAAGGCTTCAAAAATCGCCAGTTCGAGTGCCAACGCGCGGCCTGCAGCTGCTGAAATCTTCGCCTCCAGATCAGATAACTCAACGGTTGAGAACCGCATAGCATTGGCCATGGTCTGGCGATGAATAAATGTCGCGTTCAGAGGTTCAGCCATCATTCGCTGACCGTGCTGAGCAGCTACTTCAATAAAATAACCAAGCATGTTGTTGTGCTTGATTTTCAGGTTTTTCACATCTGCCAACTCAGCATAACCCGACTGCAATCCAGCGATAACTTTGCGGCTTTCATCGCGCAAGCTCAAAGCCTCATCCAGCTCCGCGCTATACCCGGGTTTCACAAATCCACCATCACGCGTCAGGTTTGGCAAATCATCTGCCAGCACATCTGATAGCTCCGCAGCCAACCCATCGTCATCGCGCTGCAATGTTTCTGCAATCTCAGCAACGGCTTGCGGCAGGTCAACAAGGCCCCCGGGCGCGTTGAGAATGCCCGCAGTCTGGCGCGATACGGCCAAACCATCACATAGCGCGGCCAAATCGCGCGGTCCCCCACGGCCAAGCGACACGCGCGAAAGGGCGCGCGCAATATCAGGACATGCTTTCAGGTTTTGCCTTACATCAGCGCGACGCGTCGCGTCATCGTAGAACAATCCAACCGCATCAAGACGCCCGTTTATCGCATCACAATCGCGCAAAGGAGCAGAAAGCCATTCTGCCAGCAATCTGCCGCCGCCACCGGTTACCGTGTCATCAATGACTGAAAGCAGGCTGCCCTTGCGTGAACCCGATAACGTGCGCACCAGTTCGAGATTTACACGGGTCGCGGCATCAATCAGCATTGCCGTATCGGGGCCCTCGTGGCGGGGCGGGCGGATGGTGGGTAGTTTGCCAACCTGGGTGATCGATACATAGTCAATCAACGCGCCACATGCAGCAGTTTCAACCCGGGAAAAGTTTCCGAACGCCTCAAGCGCCTCGACCGAAAAGAAGGTTTTCAAGCGCCGCTCCGCGCTGGCGCTGTCAAACCGCGCTGCCGGCAGTGGAGTAAGGGCGCTGCCACTCTCGTTAAGAATACCAGCAAGTTGACCGTCGCCCAGCAAGGTGTCTGGCACAATAATTTCCGATGCATCAAGGCGTGCCAATTCAGCGGCCAATTGCCCCGGTGTCGTTCCGGTTACCGCACATTCACCGGTTGAAATATCTACCCATGCCAGAGCCAGAGTATCATCGCCTTTATGGCGCGCCAGGGCTGCGAGGTAGTTATTCTGTTTTGCCTCCAGCAGACTGTCTTCGGTAATCGTGCCAGGCGTTACGAGCCGCACCACTTCACGGCGCACCACCGACTTGTTGCCACGCTTTTTTGCCTCTGCGGGGTTTTCGGTCTGTTCACACACCGCCACCCGGTGGCCGAGCTTAATCAGACGTTGTAGATATCCATCAGCTGCGTGCACCGGCACCCCGCACATTGGAATGTCGCCGCCATTGTGCTTGCCGCGTTTGGTCAGGGTAATGCCAAGCGCCCGCGACGCGATTTCCGCATCGTCAAAAAACAGTTCGTAAAAATCGCCCATCCGGTAAAAAAGCAGGCAATCCGGGTTCGCCGTCTTGATTTCAAGATATTGCGCCATCATCGGCGTGATCGTGGATTTTTCGCTGGCGGCGGTGTTCATTGCCAAAACTCAACCTTTGTGAAACCGGAATTTAACAGACCGGAATCAACTCTGTCTGCATCAATGCACTGGCTGTGCAAAACATTCTGACGTTTGTGGTCTAAGGCGGCAATTCACCCCACCTAACTTAAGGCGGGTTGTGCACATTTACCGGCTTGATTAGTGTTGGTGGTCTGCGCCGCTTTCTGCGGGCAAATTACAGATTAAACAAGTATGTCCGGGAGTTACATTCATGGCGTCCAATAAAAAGATTGGCAAGCGTCCTCAGTTTACAGACCAAGAAGCGTTGAAGTTTCACCAGCGCGGCAAGCCGGGCAAACTGGAAGTGATCGCCACTAAGTCTATGGCGACCCAGCGTGACCTGTCCCTTGCCTACTCTCCCGGTGTTGCAGTTCCCGTGCGCAAGATTGGCGAAGAACCCGAACTTGCCTATGATTACACCGCAAAAGGCAACATGGTGGCGGTGATTTCAAATGGCACCGCCATTCTTGGCCTTGGCAATCTGGGTGCACTGGCGGCAAAGCCGGTGATGGAAGGCAAGGCTGTATTGTTCAAGCGCTTTGCAGATGTGGATTCCATTGATCTGGAAGTTGATACCGAAGACCCAGATGAATTCATCAACTGCGTGCGCTATCTCGGTCCGGCGTTTTCCGGCATCAACCTGGAAGACATCAAGGCACCGGAATGCTTCATTATTGAAG
>CAJQND010000324.1 GCA_905479595.1 uncultured Hyphomicrobiales bacterium | reverse complement strand
CAAGCCAAATCACCAAATCTGCATCCGAAATCGCTTTTTGTGCCCGAACGACACCCATGTATTCAATCTCATCAGCTGTATCACGAAGCCCAGCAGTATCAGATAAAACCACGGGTAGTCCGGCGAGATCGAAATAAATCTCGACGACATCCCGGGTTGTGCCGGCAATATCAGAAACAATAGCAACATCCCGCATAGCAAGCCGGTTCAGCAAGCTGGACTTACCAACATTGGGAATCCCAGCAATCGCGACCCGAAAACCCTCACGAAGCTTCTCACTCTGCCTTGGGTCGTCCAAATAACCGGATATTTCCCCATAAAGCTTCTGTAGGTTATCAATCACCTGGACGGGGAGATCTTCAGGAACATCGTCTTCTTCGACAAAATCAATATCTGCTTCAAGAAAGGCAAGGCAATAGATTAGTTGGTCCCGCCACCCATTGAAAATGGCGCCTGCTTCGCCTGAAGCAACCCGTAGTGCCTGACGGCGCTGTGCATCTGTTTGGGCTGCAATAAGGTCAGCGAGGCCTTCAACCTGCGTAAGGTCCAGCTTTCCATTGTCGAAGGCCCGGCGTGTGAACTCACCAGGTTCAGCAAGTCGCGTGCCTTCAAGTGCTCCAAGTGCTGCCAAGCAGCAATCAACCACCGCACGGCCGCCATGCAAATGAAATTCAGCGACGTCCTCCCCAGTAAAACTCGCAGGACCCTGGAAATACAAAACAAGTGCTTCATCAATTATATCATCAGTATAAGGATGTTTTATTGTACGCAGTTGCGCCAATCGCGCAGGCGGAACACCGCCTGACATGCGTTCCAATGCCATACGGCACTGCGGCCCAGATATGCGAACAACAGCTACACCGGACAAACCCGCCCCACTTGCCAAGGCAAAAATCGTATCCGGGGTACTTTCGTACATATCAATATTCTTCCGTCTTATTACGTATGCGAATCGAATTTTCCGCACGGTGAAAAACAAACTTCTTGCTCAAACCCGCAACTCGCTTACCTTACCGCCAGACAATCCAGGATCCAAAGCAATCATGACTTATAACCGCCTTGCCGACGAACCAAGCCCTTATCTAGTGCAACATAAAGATAATCCGGTCCACTGGTATCCTTGGGGAGAAGAAGCCTTCGCAGCAGCCCGGGAGACAGGTAAGCCAATCCTGCTATCGGTTGGATATGCTGCATGTCATTGGTGCCATGTGATGGCCCATGAGAGTTTTGAAGACCCCCAAACCGCCGCCGTCATGAACGACCTTTTTATCAATATCAAGCTCGATCGGGAAGAACGACCTGATATCGACAAGATCTATATGGAAGCTCTGCATCATCTGGGTGAACAAGGTGGATGGCCTCTCACAATGTTTCTCACGCCCGAACGCGAACCCTTCTGGGGAGGAACATACTTTCCCAAGACCGCGCAATACGGACGGCTTGGGTTTACCGACGTGCTCAACCATGTCGCCCGTGCTTATCGTGACGAGCCAGAAAAAGTTAGCAACAATGCAGCTGCACTCACCCAAGCCCTGAACCAAACCGCGCGGGCAGATACAACTCAGGCTCTTTCCATCGATCTGCTTAACCAGGCAGCCCAACGAATGCATGGGTTGATTGATATGAACCTTGGCGGACTTAAAGGCGCGCCTAAATTTCCCCAGCCGCAAATCTTTGAGTTTCTTTGGCGACACTACATCCGCAGTGGTGATGAAACGTCAAAAGCTGCCGTCCTCACCAGCATAACGAACATTTGCCAGGGAGGAATCTATGATCACCTTGGTGGTGGATTTGCGCGTTATTCCGTCGATGAGCGTTGGCTCGCGCCGCATTTTGAAAAGATGCTCTACGACAACGCGCAACTGCTGAAATTGCTTGTGTTAGTTTGGCAGGATGCTGGACAAGATTTGTTTCGCCAACGAATCGAAGAGACAATTACCTGGGTTTCACGTGAAATGATCGCGGAACATATGGCGTTTTCCGCCAGTCTCGATGCCGACTCTGAAGGTGTAGAGGGAAAGTTCTATGTCTGGAACAAAGCAGAAATAACAGCCCTGCTCGGCACTCAATCAGAGGATTTCTGCGCGCTTTATGATGTTACCGAGGCTGGAAACTGGGAAGGCCATACCATCCTCAACCGTTTAGGCCAAACGGACGCCGCATCCGCAGACCCATTTCTATCTGCCAGAGTAAAACTTCTCGATGCCAGAGCCAAAAGAATACGCCCTGGCACAGATGACAAAATTCTTACCGACTGGAATGGATTAATGATATCCGCCCTTGCCCAATGCGCAATTGTATTTGGGGTGGAAAATTGGTCAAAAATGGCGCGCAAGGCATATGAGGGTGTTAAGTCCGCGCTTTGGTCGGATAGCGGTTTTTCACAAAGCCACCGCAACGGCCAAACCCGCCACCGAGCTACATCTGATGGGTATGCCAACATGATCGAGGCAGCTTTATCATTATATGAACTTACAGGCGACACCGCCTACATTGACGATGCAGAAACCTGGCTCAAAACACTCGACCAACATTTTTGGAATGAGGCTGATGGCGGATATTTCTTTACTCACGACAACGCAACGGACGTTTTGCGCAGAACCTTATCTGCCTATGACGATGCCGTACCAAATGCCAATGCAACAATGTTGAAAAACCTGTCGCGTCTTTACACGCTGACGGGAAACGAAAATTACCGGATACGTGGAGATGCGATTTTGGCGCATTTCAATCCGGAAGCCCTAGCAAACATTGTCGCCCATGCAGGCTTTGCCAACGGCTTCGAAGATTTTACAGAACTGCTGCAAGCCGTCATCATTGGAAATGATAAAACCGCAAAAGCCTTGAAACAAGAACTGTTGAGCAATTCAATTCCGACGCGTCATTTAACGCAACACATAGATGGCGATAACTTACCCATGCAGCATCCAGCCAAAGCTAAAGCCAAATCAGGTGAAACAGCACTTTATCTATGCAAAGGCCAAACGTGTTCGCTGCCAATTACAGAGGTAAGCGCAATCACGACCGCCCTGAGAGCATTTCATCAGCAGCCGCAAAGCACGTAATCGAAAACCAAATCAGGTGTTCATGGAATCGAAGAACTCATCATTGTTCTTCGTCTGCTTCAGTTTCTCGAGCAGGAATTCAATCCCGTCGATTGTCCCCATAGGATTGAGGATACGCCGCAGCACATACATCTTTTTCAATGTGCCTGGATCAACAAGCAGCTCTTCCTTACGCGTGCCGGAGCGGGTGATATCAATTGCCGGGAACACCCGCTTGTCTGCAACCTTACGGTCCAGGATGAGCTCGGAGTTGCCAGTTCCCTTGAATTCTTCAAAGATAACTTCGTCCATCCGGCTACCAGTATCGATCAATGCAGTCGCAACAATTGTAAGCGAACCACCTTCTTCGATATTACGCGCCGCACCGAAGAACCGTTTCGGCCGTTGCAGGGCATTCGCATCAACACCACCTGTCAGCACCTTACCGGAAGAAGGAACCACCGTGTTATAGGCGCGACCAAGTCTTGTTATGGAATCGAGCAAGATAACAACATCACGGCCGTGTTCTACCAGGCGTTTAGCTTTTTCAATAACCATTTCAGCTACTTGCACGTGCCGTGTTGCAGGTTCATCAAACGTTGAACTGATAACCTCACCCTTTACTGAGCGCTGCATATCAGTCACTTCTTCCGGCCGTTCATCGATCAGCAGGACAATCAAATAACATTCTGGATGATTTGAGGTAATCGAGTGCGCAATATTTTGCAGCAGAACTGTTTTACCTGTGCGCGGTGGCGCAACAATCAATCCACGCTGGCCTTTGCCAAGCGGCGACACAAGATCAATTACCCGAGAGCTTTTATCTTTAAGCGTTGGGTCTTCAACTTCCATTTCGAGGCGCTCATCGGGATAAAGCGGCGTCAGGTTATCAAAGTGAACTTTATGGCGGGCCTTATCAGGGTCTTCGAAATTGATCGTGTTGACTTTCAGCAACGCGAAATACCGCTCACCATCTTTGGGGCTGCGGATTTCGCCCTCAACGGAATCACCCGTGCGAAGGCTGAATCTACGAATTTGGCTAGGGCTTACATAGATATCATCCGGGCCAGGCAGATAGTTCGCATCAGGTGACCGCAAAAAGCCAAAACCATCTTGCAAGACTTCCACGACACCTTCGCCAATAATCACCACTTCCTGTTCGGCATAGTTTTTCAGGATAGCAAACATCAGCTCCTGCTTACGCATCGTGCTGGCATTTTCAACATTCAGCTCATCAGCAAGAATGAGGAGTTCGGTTGGTGGCTTACGCTTCAGGTCAAAGAGTTTGACTTCAGTTTGTTCGGTTGTGAGGCTCATATCGGAGAATCCATGGAGGGAATTGAGTGATCGGTGGAGAATATCGGAAATGCAGAATCGCGAAATTGCGGAATTGTGCAGCCCAAGTGTGTTTGATCAGAAAGTAACTGGTTTGTCGGCTTTTCTAACAGCTCAACAGCATTCCAAGAAGAATACCAGTCATAAAGACATCGTATCTATACACCTTTCCCACCAAATTGCAAAGACAAGATGCGGGTCATTTATGCGCTGACACCAGTTGCTGTCAAAAAGGCTTCACAACAGCAAGAATCACCACACCAATCATAATCAGTGTTGGTACTTCATTGATAATTCTGAAAAATTTCGCTGGTTTATTGTTTTTATCATCCGCAAATTTTTTAACAAAGCCCGCAAGGTACATATGAAAACCTGATAGGCCAATCACCAACGCAAGTTTTACATGCACCCAGTGGTCGGTTGAAAAATCTACAGCACCAGAAAATAATAACAGCAATCCAAACAACCAACTCGCCAGCATCGCCGGCGTCATAATCGCCTTCATCAACCGCCGTTCCATAACCTTGAATGTTTCCGACTGTGCTGAACCTGCCTCTGCATCACAATGATAAACAAACAAACGCGGCAGATAGAGCAAGCCAGCCATCCATGAGATAACTGAAATAATATGGAGCGCCTTGATCCATAGATAATACTCGGCAAGAAACGCCATCAGTCAGGCTCTTTCTGCATCTGCATTTCTCAAGACGGAAAGCATTTTCTCCACATGTTCAATTGGTGTGGCAGGCACAATTCCGTGGCCCAAATTGAAAATATGCCTGGAAGGGTCGCATTCTGCAGAAATTGCCCGAACCTCTGATTCCAATATCTTTCCGCCAGTAAGAAGACAAAGTGGATCAAGATTTCCTTGAAGCACCATTTTATCACCTGTCAGGCGCCGCGCTTCCCGCAAACTCATTCCTGAATCAACGCCCACTCCAGAAATCCCGGTCTGCGCGGAAAAATCAGCAATCAATGCGCCTGCTCCGCGAGGAAATCCAATAATTGGAATGCCCGGATAGGTCTCTCGCACACCAGCGATGATTTTTGCGACAGGCATAGTGCAAAACCGTTCAAAAAGAACCGGAGGTAAGTCACTTGCCCAGGTTTCAAATATCTGCAGAACTTCAGCGCCTGCAGCAATTTGTGCTTTGAGGTAAGATATTGAACTTTCAACAAGCAGGTCCATCAACCGGTTAAACCAGTGTTCGTCTGAGCCAGCAGCAGCCCATGCCGCCACTCTAGCCGTGTGCCTATCTCGGCTTGTTCCACCTTCAATCATGTATGTCGCTACTGTCCACGGCGCGCCACAAAACCCAATCAAAGCCACATGGGATGGCAAGCTCTGCGATAATCGAGAGACCGTCTCAAAAATAGGTGAAAGATAATCGGTAACGTTATCGCCAGAGAGTGCACTTAATGTTTTGCCATCACGCACGGGTTCCAGAACCGGTCCTTCTCCTTCCTTGAAACTAACTTTTTGGCCAAGCGCATCGGGAATAAGCAAAATATCTGCAAAAAGGATCGCTGCATCGAAATCAAATCTACGCAAAGGCTGTAACGTAACTTCTTCGGCAAGTTTCGGTTGATAGCAAAGCTCTAAAAATGAACCTGCCTTCGCCCGGGTTTGTTTATACTCAGGCAAATAACGTCCAGCCTGACGCATCATCCAAACGGCTCTGCGTTCCGGTGTCTTGTGTGTTAAAACATCAAGGAGGGGTTTTTTGGTAGTCATTGCCATAAGTGATTATCGCCTGTGCTGGATGCTGCGTCCATTACCAACCATTAATAAACTATTAATAGATTCTTAATTGGATTTGTTGTTACACTGTGAATGATGTGGATTACTGATTTTCCACATTTAACCAACAATCTATGAAATTTCCACAATTGCTTTGGACATATTGCCGCTAGGATAACAGCGGATAAAACTCAACTGAAAAACAAGGTGTTAGCCTTACCTGCTCAGCAACAAAAATCTCTTCTACACAGGTCGTCCAAATTTTGTGCTGTTAAGTCAGACTTATCCTTTTGTGCTGATATGAATTTGCACAGGCTGCAAACCTTGGGATAAGTTTCTGGTCAGTGGGAATGGTTTTTACCTGACTGAAGATTTGCACATTTTTATTCACAGACATGAACAGGAAGTTAGGTGGTTATGGTCGAAGATACCCGCAAAAGTTTCTACCATATCCATATGGTTTCAGATGCGACTGGAGAAACACTGAATACTGTCGCGCGCGCTGCGACAGCCCATTACTCCAGCTTTCAGCCAATTGAACATATCTATGCGTTGGTAAGGTCAGCCCGCCAGCTCAAACGGGTAATGCGAAACATTGAAGATAACCCAGGTATAGTGTTGTTCACTATGGTTGATACAAAACTGCGTAAAGAATTGGAAACAGAGTGTCAGCGCCTCGATGTGCCGGCAATTTCAATACTGGATCCGGTAATCTCTAGTCTTGCGGTTTATCTAAATGCAGAATCCAGCCCGCAAATCGGTGCTCAACATGCAATGAATGCAGAGTATTTTGGCCGGATCGAAGCATTGAATTTTACCATGATGCATGATGATGGTCAGCATACAGAAGATCTTGATAATGCTGATATTGTCATTGTTGGGATTTCCAGAACGTCTAAAACCCCAACCAGTATTTATCTGGCAAATCGCGGGGTAAAGACGGCGAACGTTCCATTGGTGCCTGAAATTCCATTGCCGGATGCACTGGAAAAACTAAAAGGACCACTGGTTGTGGGTTTGGTTGCCAGCCCAGAGCGGATTTCGCAAATCAGGCGAAACAGATTATTATCTCTCAAAGAAGACCGCCAAACCAGTTATGCTGATCGGGACATAATCGCAGAAGAGCTGATTTTTGCGCGTAAATTGTTTGCCCGCCATGACTGGCCAATGATCGATGTCACCCGCAGGTCAATCGAAGAAACGGCAGCAGCGATCTTAAATCTCTTTCAAGAACATCAAAAAAAGGATGTTGTTATATCATGATGGTCCGCGAAAAAGTTGTATTGGCATCTGCAAGTAAAATCCGGGCACAAATGCTCAAGGATGCAGGGCTCAATGTTGAAATCAGCCCTGCAACTATTGATGAGGATGTGGTTAAGGCGGCAATCTTCAAAGAAGAAAGCGACATGCCTTCAGCAGATTTCGCGGAAATATTGGCGCAGTCCAAGGCAATTTCTGTTTCTGAAAATCGCGCTGGAGATTTGGTGATCGGCGCTGATCAAATCCTTGTTTTGGATGGCGAAATCTTCGATAAGCCGCGGTCCAAGGACGAAGCCCGTGATCAATTAGTAACCTTGCGCAGCAAAACCCATAAACTCGTAACCGCTGTGGCAGTTGCCCGCCACGGGGGAACAATCTGCTCATATTCTGCGAGCGCAGAGCTAACCATGAGGGATTTTTCCAATACGTTCCTGGGATATTATCTGGCAGAAATGGGGGAAGATATCACCTCAAGTGTTGGCGGGTATAAACTTGAAGGGTCAGGCGTTCAATTGTTCAGCAAAATCGAAGGAGATTACTTTACGATTCTTGGTTTGCCCATGCTGGCTTTGTTAGAGTTTCTTCGGGGCGAGGATGCTTTGTATGTCTGATGAGGTGCCCCGTATCGGGGTTGCCGGATGGCCAGTTTTGCATTCTCGCTCTCCGATGATCCATGGGTTTTGGTTAGAAAAATACGGCATTGCTGGATCTTATGGCCTGCTGCCCATTCCGCCGGATGACGCGCGCCATTTCTTTGCAAATCTTCCCGTTTCAGGTGCAAATGTTACTATTCCTTACAAGGAAACCGCCTTTCGTTGCGTTGACGAAACAGATGAACAGGCGCGCCGGCTTGGGGCTGTAAATACGATCTACATACGTGATGGTAAAACCATCGGCACCAATACGGATGGCTACGGGTTTCTCGCCCACCTGAAAGCCACCGCTCCGGAATGGAGGTCCGCTTCTGGTCCGGTTGTATTGCTCGGGGCGGGTGGTGCTACCCGGGCAATCATTGGTGCACTTTTAGATGACGGCGTCAGTGAAATTAGAATTGCCAACAGGACGCTCAGGCGGGCGGAAGAACTGGAAAATGCCTTTGGTGAACGGGTTAGTGCACATGCATGGGATCAACGCGCAGAAATTCTGAAAGACGCAACGCTATTGGTCAATACAACCTCGCTGGGCATGAAGGGTAATCCACCGTTAGATATTTCGTTGGCCCAGATGTCCAAAGGATCTGTGGTGTATGACATTGTATACAATCCGCTCGAAACGGAACTTTTACGCCAGGCACACTCTCTTGGTCTCGTGAGTGTCGATGGACTTGGGATGCTCCTTCATCAGGCGGTTCCCGGGTTTGAGCTTTGGTTTGGCCACCGCCCGGAAGTTACCGAAGAACTGCGTGACCTGGTCGTTGCCAGTCTTGTCGAAGGATAGCCTATGAAGATCGCCGGTCTCACAGGTTCCATTGCCATGGGTAAAAGTGAAACCGCTCGCATGTTCCGCGAACTTGGTGTCCCGGTGTTTGATGCTGATGCCGTAGTGCATGAACTCTACGCCAAAGACGGCGCAGCTGTTGCATCAGTAGAGACGCTTTTTCCCGGCGCTATTGTCGATGGTGCGGTGGATCGCCAGCGTCTTTTAAAATTCGTACTGAATGACAGCGATGCAATGGCAGGACTGGAAGCTGTTGTGCATCCGCTGGTGCGGAATGCGCGCGAAGAATTTATCAAAACTGCTAGAGGCGATGGTCACGGGCTTACTGTTCTCGACATTCCTTTGCTTTTTGAAACTGGATATGACGGGCGCATGGATGTTGTGATTGTGGTCTCCGCACCCCCGGAAATACAGCGCGAACGCGCATTGCAGCGGCCCGGAATGACGCTGGAAAAGTTTGAGAACATTTTGGCCCGCCAGGTAGATGATGCGGAAAAGCGCAAAAAGGCTGATTATGTTGTGGATTCTAGCCAGGGGCTCGAACATGCCTTTAGCCAGGTGCGCCAAATCGTGCAAGACTTGGCCAAATAGTCTGATCCAGACTGATTAAACCGGCGAAACAAAATGCGCGAAATTGTTCTAGATACTGAAACCACCGGACTTAGCCCCAAAGACGGTCACCGGATCGTTGAAATTGGCGGGGTTGAGCTCTTTAATCATATACCCACCGGTAAAACCTATCACCAATATATCAACCCTGAACGCGACATGCCGCCTGAGGCCTTTAATGTTCATGGATTGTCAGAAGAATTTTTGCGTAAGCACCCGGTCTTTGCCAAAATTGCCGAAGAATTTATAGAGTTTGTTGGCGATGGCATTTTGGTGATTCACAATGCCAAGTTTGACATGAGCTTTATCAACGCCGAACTCAGCTATGTGAAACATCCGCCAATCCCGGAAGAGCAAGCACTTGATACGCTGGAAATCGCTCGCAAAAAACATCCGATGGGACCGAATTCACTCGATGCACTGTGCCGCCGATATGGTGTGGATAATTCCGGACGCACAAAACACGGCGCGTTACTCGATTCTGAACTTCTCGCAGATGTCTACATCGAGCTTATTGGCGGGCGCCAGCACGACCTGGCCATTGAACAGGGTGCAAGTACTACAATGAGCGGCGGCCAAAGACCCGTTGCAACCCGCCGCCAACCGCGGCCTGTTCCGTTACCCAGCCGGTTAAGCGAAGAAGAGCAAAAGGCCCATGAAATGTTTGTCTCAGGTCTTGGTGATAACGCATTGTGGCAACGCTACCGCGATTAGGCATATCTAAAAACAAAAAGGCCGCACGTAATGTGCGGCCTCTTCATAAAGCATAACAAACGTTTTAGCTGATTTTGGGTTCGCCGCCTTCAGCTTCCATACGCTGTTGGTACATTGCACCAAAATCGATTGGATCGAGAAGCAGTGGCGGGAAGCCGCCATTGCGTGTTGCTTCAGCCAAGATCTGGCGGGCAAACGGGAAGATCATGCGCGGGCATTCGATCAGCACCAGTGGATGCATATGCTCTTCTGGAATGTTCTCAAGCCGGAAAATGCCTGCGTAGAGCATCTCAGCTGCGAAAACTGTTGATTTGTCGTCTGTTGCCTTGATCTCAAGCTGCAGTTCAACCTCAAAATCGGATGGTGCCAAGGTTTTGGCATTCACATTAACCGAAACATCGATCTGTGGCTGGCTACCTTCGTTCATCAAAGATTGTGGTGCGTTCGGGTTTTCAAAAGAAAGATCTTTCAAATACTGTGCAAGCACACGCATGGAAGGAGCCACGCCATTGCCGGCAACGCCTTCTGGTCCCGGTGCAGCGCCAGCTTCTTCGCCTGTTGCTTCGTTCTTATCGCTAGGTTTCTTGGCCATTCTCTCTCAGGTCCTCAACAATTCATCTACCGTTTTGAAAATTCGTGCTTCCGGCTATCACGTCTCTGCATCGCCCGCAATAGCTCACGGTGTCCGCCAGGGTGAATCATCATGTGGATTATCCGCTGATGAGCCGGCATCCAGTTCGTCTTCGATGACCTCTCCATCGATTACCGGCCCGGCACCTGGTCTGTCCGGCCTCGGTGCAGGATCACCTTGAGATGGGTGCATTCCCGGTTGAACGACGTGCACATTATCTTTGATCCGATTCCAGATTCCATAAGCAATCGCAAGCCTGAGACGTGGTATGAGCAAAAGGAATCCAATTGCGTCTGTGAAAAATCCAGGTGTTAACATCAGCAATCCGGCTGCAAGCAGAAAAACCCCGTGAATAATCGGCTCAACCGGTAATTCGTTGCGTGCGGTGGTTTCGCGCGCCTGATTTATAACCGCGAAACTCTGCTGACGCAGCAGCCATGTGCCAAGAACAGCAGTCAGAACTACGGTGGCAAGAGTAGGCCACAAGCCAATCAGCGATCCGACCTTTATGAACAGCCCGATCTCGATAAGGGGAACCGAAATAAAAAGGATTAGAATGATTAGGGGCAATGTTTCACCTATTTTAGCCAATTGCCTTAGAAATTACCTATTGGCATGGTCATATTCGCTTTATGGCTGTTGGACTCACGATTTTAACTCATATATGTATAGTATGAGCCAAGTGACAGGGGTAAAGGTAATTGAATTTCCCTGTCAGGTTGACCAGCCACATACACCTAAGGTTATTTGAGCCAAATTAAGCCAATGAGGCCCGGACTACGGAATGAACGAAGCATTTGATCCCCTTAATATCATCATCCTGGTTGTCGCTGTAATTATCTTTTTACGGCTGCGTAGCGTTTTAGGACGCCGAACTGGCCATGAGAGAAAACCGCCTTTTGACCCATACAGCGCGTCTGACGCGGCTAAGGACAAGAAAAACGAAGATAATGTTGTGCCTTTACCCGGTGCAAAACAGGATGAAGTGCCTGAAAGCGCCTACCGTATGCGCAATGAAGAAGAAGAGCCTGTTTGGAAAGGCATTGCCGAGGAAGGCACTCCTCTCGCCAAGGCATTGCTTAAAATCAAAGCGGCTGATGATTCTTTCGATGCGAAAGTTTTCCTGCAAGGTGCACGCGGTGCATATGAAATGATTGTCACGGCATTTTCTGATGGTGACCGGAAGATTTTGAAAAATCTTCTGTCTCGCGAAGTCTATGATGGGTTTAACGGCGCACTGAGCGAACGTGAAAAAGCTGGGCATGTCCAGGAATCCACGTTTGTTGGTATCGATAAAGCGTCAATCATCGAAAGCACTCTGAAAAACAAGAAAGCCAGTATCACCATCAAGTTTGTTAGCCAATTGATTTCAGCAACCCACGATAAATCGGGTGCGGTCATCGAAGGTGATCTTCAAAAAATCCGCGAAGTTATCGATATCTGGACTTTTATGCGTGACGTTAGCTCGAGCGATCCGAACTGGAAGCTGGTTGCCACTGAAGCTGCCAATTGATCTTATGACAATGAAGAGATTTACCCTGCTTTTCGGCATTCTTGCCGGGGCTCTGATTTTTTCAGTGGAAGTCCAGGCACGCTCAGATGTGCGCCCGGTTAGTTTTGGTGCACTTTCAGGATGGAACAAAGACAATCTTTCGGCGAGTTATGCTGCCTTTCGCCGCTCGTGCCGGGTCATGATGAAAGCGCGATGGCGCAAAACCATTTATGGCGGTAGCCGTGATGACTGGCGCGCGGCATGTAACAAGGCGCTAAAGGGCGGGTCGAAAATCAGCAGTTCTTCTGCCCGGCGCTTTTTCGAACACTATTTTTCTCCGGTTGAAATCCGTTCGAACTCAAGCATGTTTACCGGTTATTTCGAACCCGAAATTGATGGCTCCCGTAAACCTAGCCGTGAGTATCCGGTAACGATTTACCGTAAACCAAAAGATCTCGTTTCGCTGTCAAAGTCGGCGGCGAAAAAATATGGCATGCCTTATGGGCGTAAAACTGCAAGCGGCGTAAAACCCTATTATACCCGCAAGCAAATTGAACAGGGCGCGCTGAAGGGCAAAGGTCTGGAACTGATCTGGTTAAAAGACTGGGCAGACGCCTTCTTTTTGCACGTGCAAGGATCTGGCCGGGTCCGCCTTGATACGGGCGAGGTGATACGCATCGGTTTTGCTGGCAAGAACGGCCGTCCTTATACAGCGATTGGCAAAGTGTTGATCGACTGGAATGAGCTTGAGCGCAAAAAAGTGACCATGCAGTCTATCCGGGCATGGCTTCTGCTCAACCCGGACCGCCTGCACAAGCTATTTTGGAAAAACCAATCCTTCATATTCTTTCGCGAAATAAAAGTGCGCAACCCAAGTCTTGGCCCGCCAGGCGCGCAAGGGATTGAACTGACACCTGGCCGTAGCCTTGCGGTGGATGGAAAATACCATCTTTACGGAACGCCCATGTGGTTGGATACAAAAACCCCAACAGGCGCAAGCGGAAAGCTTGAACCGTTTCGACGTTTGATGGTGGCACAGGACACCGGCAGCGCAATCAAAGGCAAAGTACGAGGCGATATTTTCTTTGGCTCTGGCGATAAAGCTGGTCGTGCTGCAGGTCCGATGCAAAGCCCGGGCCGTCTTGTCGTTCTGTTACCGAAACGCCTGGCCAAGCGCCTGGCGCGTTGAGGGCCCGTGCGTCATGGGAAAAAATGACAAGCCGAAACGCCCACGCGCCGGAGTACCCGATCATCATCTCTGGACCCGGGTTGCAGAAACTGTAGAGCCAATTGCCAAGACGCGATTTTCTGACCTGGTCGCGGCGGAACTTGCAGGTTGTGCACCATTGCCCGCGCCACCAAAACGCAAAAAGCAAACGGCACCACCAGCTGCGCCTGCCACCAAAACTGCAATTACCTATCGCGCACCACCGCCAGCCGCACCGCCCCCCATCGCCAATCTCGATAGACGCACAAGACAAAAACTAACCCGTGGTAATGTGGATATTGAGGCGCGGCTTGATCTGCACGGGCATAGCGCGGAAATGGCGCGCGGCGAGTTGCGAGGGTTTCTGACTGGTGCGCGTGCTGCTGGCAAACGCACAGTCTTGGTGATTACCGGTAAGGGCTGTTCGCCCTTTGCCCGGCACACGTTGCATGGCGCGCAACATTTTGATGCGCCAGAACGTATGGGCCGGTTGCGACGGCTGTTGCCCGAATGGCTTGGTGAAGCTGAGTTCCGTTTAATGGTTGCCGGATTTCAACCGGCACATCCACGCCATGGGGGTGGTGGTGCGTTCTATGTCCGACTTAGACGAACCAGGCACAGATGACCCCATTTGGCGAAAAAATGCGCGCATTGCGCTCTGCAAACAACGTCACCCAAAAACAAATGGCGGAAGCAATCGGGGTGTCGAACGCCTATCTTTCTGCTTTGGAAAACGGTCACCGCGGGCGTCCAAGCTGGTATCTCGTGCAGCGCATAATCACATTCTTCAACGTGATCTGGGATGAGGCGGAAGAAATCCAGCGCCTCGCGCAATTATCCCACCCGCGCATTGTTATAGATACGGCGGGCCTCAATCCTAAAGCCACTGAACTTGCCAACAGGCTGGCGCAAAACATCGCCAAACTTGATGATGATACAATAGACGCTTTGCTGGCAGCCTTACCTAAAGAATGAACTTTGAAAGATCGGTATTTCTGGCGAGATCACCAACATGTTTTTCAACATAAGCGGCATCAATCGTCACTGTGCTGCCCCCTTTGTCGGTGGCATCAAACGAGACTTCGTCGAGCACCCGTTCCATAACTGTATGCAAGCGCCGCGCGCCGATGTTTTCAATGGAAGAATTGATTTCAGCTGCAATGCGCGCCACAGTATCGATCCCGTCTTCGGTAAATTCCAGTTCCACTTCTTCGGTACCCATCAACGCGATATATTGTTTGATGAGGCTTGATTCAGGCTCAGTGAGAATGCGGCGGAAATCTTCCTGTGTCAGGGCGCGAAGTTCCACTCGGATTGGTAACCGCCCCTGCAACTCTGGCAAAAGATCAGAAGGTTTTGACTGGTGGAAAGCCCCAGAGGCGATAAATAAAATGTGGTCGGTTTTTACCGGTCCGTGCTTGGTGGCAACCACTGTACCTTCAATCAAAGGCAACAGATCACGCTGCACACCTTCGCGGCTCACATCGCCACCGGAACGTTCTGAGCGCACGCAGATTTTGTCGATTTCGTCGAGAAACACGATACCGTTATTCTCAACCGCATCAATAGCGTCTTGCACCACTTGTTCATCGTCGAGCAGTTTGTCAGATTCTTCGGCGATCAAAAGCTGGTAAGATTCACGCACTGTCAGCTTGCGGGTTTTGGTGCGGCCGCCCATGGCCTTGCCGAGTATATCGTTTAAATTGACCATGCCCATGGAAGCACCTGGCATACCCGGAATTTCAAATCCGCCCATGCCACCGCCTGTATCTGCAACTTCAACCTCGATTTCTTTTTCGTCGAGCTGGCCTTCGCGCAGTTTTTTGCGAAAATTTTGCCGTGTGGTATCGCTGGATTTTTCTCCCACCAGGGCATTGAGCACCCGCTCTTCGGCGTTGATATGCGCGGTGGCGGAAACTTCTTTACGTTTGGCATCGCGGACAATCGAAATGCCAGCCTCGATTAAATCGCGCACGATCTGTTCGACATCTCTGCCCACATAACCAACTTCTGTAAACTTGGTCGCCTCGATTTTAATGAACGGCGCGTTTGCGAGTTTCGCCAGCCGCCGGGAAATCTCGGTTTTGCCAACCCCTGTAGGGCCGATCATGAGTATGTTTTTCGGCAGCACTTCTTCACGCATCACATCATCAAGCTGTTTGCGCCGCCAGCGGTTGCGCAGGGCTATTGCCACGGCGCGTTTGGCGTCTTTTTGACCAATAATGTAACGGTCAAGTTCAGAAACGATTTCACGGGGGGAAAAGTCAGTCATTGGATCTCACGCATATGGTGGAAGTTTTTCGAACATGGCAATTTGGGGAAGGCTTCTCATGATCATCGAACGCAGCGGATACCAGAAAACCCCAAGCAATACGACACCTGAGCCAATCAACAGCGCCGTCACCGTTACCGTCATTGCCATATCTGTTGCAAATTGGGAACTCATGTAACCGATGGAAATTGTAAAGTAGATTAATGACGATGCCACCAGCGAGCGTCGGTCAAGAAGCAGGCCCAATAAGGTGGCCGTCAATGCACAGCCCAATATGACCCCCACTGTGCTGCCAAATTCCCCGCCCGTTAAAACGGAAAAGAAAAGCGGATGAATTGTCAAGGGTGATCCGATGATGAAAAGCCAGAACGCATAGGCCGTCGTTCGACTCTGGCGGAGCGGATCGAGGCTATCGAGCCAGATAGCGGTGGCGAGAATGGCCAGGCCACACGCACCGAATATTGCCAGATAGGGAAGGCCAGGAAAAATTGTACTGGCCAGGAAATATACACATGCTGTGGCCGACAAAGCCAACGGCAAAAGAAGAAATGGCAACCGGAACCGGATAAACGCCAAAGCAATCGCTACGGCAAATGCCAATAAGAACGTATATTTTCCAGATAAGAGCAACGTCCAGAATCCGCCGAGGTCGCCTTCCGCAAGAACTGCATATGAACGCGCAGAAAGGGCGGCAAACCCCAGCGAGGCGACAATTGCAGGGGCCAGGCGCAACTTGCGGAAGGTGAAAAATTCAGCCATCAACCAATACAGCACTGCCATCACCGGCAAAGTAATGGCGCCGAACAAGAAGGGCACTGAAGCGATCGCCGACAAGATCATGACCTGGCCGATGCAGATAAAGACCTCGCCGAAATTATTCACCACCCGAAAGTTTTCGGTGCGCGCACCTGGACGTTGGGCGCGCGCGGTGAGAAAATCCGTCAGCGCGTCTGCCTGGCCAGGCTGAATAATGCCGTTCTCAACGGCGGCAGCCAGATCTTCGGGGTCTAGTTTCATTTGGTGTCCAAAGTTTCCACAACGAGATTGTCATTGGTGAACACACAGATTTCAGCAGCGATACCCATGGCTTTGCGACAAATTTCCTCAGCTGATAACTCAGTATCAACAAGCGCTTTTGCAGCGGCATACGCAAAATTTCCACCGGATCCGATAGCGGTCAATCCCTGTTCTGGCTCAAGCACATCGCCTGTACCTGTTAAAACCAGAGAGACGGATTTGTCGGCGACAATCATCATGGCTTCAAGACGGCGCAAATACCGATCTGTGCGCCAATCTTTGGCCAGCTCAACGCACGCGCGGGTCAGTTGTTCTGGATATTGTTCGAGTTTGCCCTCAAGGCGTTCAAACAAAGTAAAGGCATCTGCAGTGGCACCGGCAAATCCGGCGATAACATTACCTTTGCCAAGTGGCCGCACTTTGCGGGCATTGGCTTTGATGACTGTATTGCCAAGGCTTACCTGGCCGTCACCTGCAATAACCACTTTGCCGCCCTTGCGCACAGTAAGAATTGTGGTGCCGCGCCAGGCGCTTGCGTCATAGGTATTATCTTTGCTCACGGGCGTTTTATCCTTAATGAACCGTGGTTTCGGTGAAAATGTCTTTCTCAACATGTAAGCATGGCCATAGTCTTTGCAACCGCAATCTTTTTCCTCACCTTTGGGCTCGGAACATTGCGCGCATGCTTGTGAAGTCATATACAATGCGCAAGTTCGATACGGTAGGAAATTTATGAGCAACAACGACGCCAATATTAGCCTGGAAGAAATCTGTGTTCAAAAGGGCATGCGCATGACTGGCCAACGCCGGGTCATTGCCCGGGTCCTTTCAGATGCAGATGACCATCCTGATGTGGAAGAGGTGTACCGTCGCGCCTCGGCAATTGATGGCAACATCTCCATCGCCACTGTATATCGCACGGTGCGGCTGTTTGATGATGCGGGCATTCTTGAACGCCATGAATTTCGCGATGGCCGCGCACGCTATGAGCCCGCCCCAGAAGAACACCACGACCACCTGATTGACCTGCAATCGGGCGAGGTAATCGAGTTCCGCAATGAAGATATTGAGAAACTTCAGGAAATCGTTGCCCGGGAACTTGGCTACAAGCTCGTTGACCATCGGCTTGAGCTTTATGGCACGCGATTGAAATCCGGCGATGGCAACACTTAGCGCGGGTTTCCGCCTGGTTTTAATCGTGCTGCTTCTGGCGGCAACCATTCCAATCTATCTTCTAGTGCGGTTCTTTGCACCAAAATTGGCGCAAAATTTTTCAGTGCCGGTTTTTCGCGCCGCATCGCGCCTCCTTGGGGCGACGGTGACCACAATTGGTGTACCGCCAAAAACCGGGCCTTGTCTGGTTGTGGCCAACCATATCTCCTGGTCTGATATCGTCTTGATCTCAGCTGTTACGCCATGTGCGTTTATTGCTAAAAGCGATGTTGCCAGCTGGCCCGTTTTCGGCACTTTGGCGCGGCTCAAACAATCGCTCTTTGTTGAGCGCGATAAACCCGGCAGCACAGGCCAGTTTAAACGAGACATGCAAACTCGCCTGGCAGCTGGAGACATACTGGTGTTGTTTGCAGAAGGCACAAGCTCTGATGGTAACAGGGTTTTGCCGTTTAAAAGCGCGCTAATGTCAGCTGCTGAGGGTTCTGATATTCCTGTGCAACCGTTGACCATCGCTTATACCGGGCTTGGGGGATTGCCGATGGGCCGCCGCCGCCGGCCTTATCTTGCCTGGTATGGTGATATGGATCTTGTGCCTCATTTATGGGCGTTGTTGAAGTGCGGGCCGTTTGAAGTAGAGATGCGCTTTCATGAAACTGTTTTGGCTGCGGATTATGAAAACCGTAAGGTGTTAACCCTTGCTTGCGAAGACATTGTACGCGACGGCTTGGTCAGCGCCCTGTATCGCAGGGGATAGGCAAGCGACATAGAACCGTCTAAAGAGGCCACCGGATTATCGTATCCCAGCAAACACAGAGCAAACAAGATGAGCGCAGAACCTAAAAAGCTTTTCATCAAGACCTACGGGTGCCAGATGAACGTTTATGATTCTGATAAAATGTCAGACATTCTCGCCCCACTTGGCTATGAGCAGTCTGATATACCCGATGATGCAGATCTTGTTATCCTCAACACCTGCCATATTCGTGAAAAAGCTGCCGAAAAGGTTTATTCGGAACTTGGCCGAATTCGCCCGATTAAAGAAGACCGACTGCGCAAGGGTAAACCGGCGCTTGTAGCGGTTGCAGGATGTGTGGCCCAGGCCGAAGGTGAAGAAATGGTGCGCCGGGCACCTGTTGTTGACCTGGTTTTTGGTCCGCAAACCTACCATAATTTGCCAGCGTTACTTGAGCGGGTGGCAAAAAATGGCTCCGGCGTTGTTGAAACCGAGTTTCCAGCTGAAGATAAATTTGCACATCTTGAAGCTCCGTCGGCTGCGCGAACGATTGCCCGCGGGGTCACCGCATTTCTCACCATTCAGGAAGGGTGCGACAAGTTTTGTTCATTCTGCGTTGTACCATATACGCGAGGTGCTGAATTCTCCCGCTCAGTTGAGCAGATCACAACAGAAGCCCGTAAGCTTGCCGCATCAGGGGTGCGTGAAGTGACCTTGCTTGGACAGAATGTGAACGCCTATCACGGAATTGGACCAGATGGGGGGAGCTGGTCACTGGGTCGGTTGCTTAATCATTTGTCTGAGATCGATGGTATTGCCCGGCTGCGCTACACGACCAGCCACCCGCGCGATATGGATGAAGAACTGATCTCCGCCCATCGTGAGAATCCGAAAGTCATGCCGTATTTGCATTTGCCGGTGCAATCTGGATCCGACCGTATCCTCAAGGCGATGAACCGCCAGCACACGGCGCAGTTTTACTTTGACATGGTAGACCGCATTCGTGCTGCGCGGGATGACATTGCGTTGTCGTGCGATTTTATAGTCGGATTTCCCGGTGAAACCGATGCGGATTTTGAGGCGACTATGGACCTGATCCGGCATGTGAATTATGCGCAGGCGTTCTCGTTCAAATATTCGCCACGCCCTGGAACCCCCGGTGCGGATTTGGGCGATCAAGTGCCCGAAGAGGTCAAGTCTGAACGGCTTTACCGGTTGCAGGCATTGCTGCGTGAGCAACAAATCGCATTCAATAAGCACTGTGTTGGGCTTGAACTGCCAGTGCTATTGGAAAAGCCGGGCCGGTTTGAAGGCCAGCTTGTCGGCCGTTCGCCATATTTGCAGCCAGTTCACCTTGATGCGGAAATAACACAGGTTGGTGAAATCGTGACAGCAGCCATAGTTTCTGTTGGCGCAAACAGTCTTTCGGCGCATATTGTATCTAATTGAACCCCTATTGCGACAACCGGAGCACCTGATTGAGCAGATTGTCAGCCGAAGCCAAGGACCATGGCGAAGTCATAACATTTGAAGACAACCGGTTACTGTCCAACCTGTTTGGTGAACACGACCAGCACCTGACCTTGATTGAAGAACGGCTTGGCCTGCGGGTAACTCCGCGGGGTAACCATGTGTCGCTTAAAGGTGACCCAGTAGCAGTGGAAAGTGCCCGTCTCGTTTTGGCTAATCTTTATGACCGGTTGGTAGACGGGTTTGAAATCACTCCGGGCGATGTAGATGGCGCGGTGCGTATCTTTTCTGCTGGTGATGCCGGACCGCCTGAGGGCCGCGATCCGAAAGAGCGCGGCAAAACAAATCAACCCGGCGGTGGCATAGAGATCAAGACCCGGCGCAAAACCATCCTGCCGCGGTCGCCGCTGCAGGGCGATTACATCTGCGCCTTGCAAAACAATGAACTGAGCTTTGGAATTGGTCCTGCCGGTACTGGCAAGACGTATCTTGCCGTTGCCTGCGCAGCAGCCGCCTTGATGGCTGGCGAAGTAGACAAGATTATTTTGTCACGCCCGGCGGTTGAAGCAGGCGAGCGTTTGGGGTTTTTGCCCGGCGACATGAAAGAAAAAGTCGATCCATATTTGCGCCCGCTTTACGATGCGCTTTACGACACCATGCCAGGCAATCAGGTGCAACGCGGATTGACGGATGAAACAATCGAGATTGCACCGCTGGCTTTTATGCGCGGGCGCACTCTAACCCGTGCTTTTATCATTCTTGACGAAGCGCAAAACTGTACGCCTCAGCAGATGAAAATGTTTTTGACCAGGCTTGGAGAAGGTTCACGCATGGCAGTAACTGGTGATCCAAGCCAGGTTGATCTTCCGCGCGGTATTACCTCTGGACTGAAGGAAGCAACTGATCTGCTTAAGGGTGTCAAAGGGGTCGATGTGGTGGCGTTCACTGACAAAGATGTGGTGCGTCACCCACTGGTAGCGCGGATTGTTGCTGCATACGACAAGTTTGAAAATCCGAACAAAAAATGATCATAGACATTGAGATCGCTGACCCGGCCTGGGGAGATGTTGATCAGAGCGTGCGATGTGCTGCCAATGCGGCTTTGGCGGCAGTTTTTCCTGATGGCAAAACCCGTGAACTCAGTATCCGGTTGTCAGACAATGAGGAAGTGCGTGGGCTCAATCGTGATTATCGCGATAAAGATAAGCCAACCAATGTATTGTCCTTCGAAAGCGAAATGCCTGATATGGCATGGCCCGAAGGAGAACCTTACCCAATTGGCGACATTATTGTGGCCTATGAAACGGTGCGAGACGAAGCATTGGCACAAGGAAAAGATTTGGAAAACCATTTATGCCATCTTATCGTACATGGCGTGCTGCATCTTTCCGGATATGACCATGAAGATGATACCACCGCTGAAAAAATGGAAGCCTTGGAGATAACAATACTGGCAAGCCTTGGGATCAGTGATCCATACCAAGCATGATACTTAGCCAGTAAACAGTAACGGCAATGAACAACACCTCACAATCTGACCAAACCGGAACCACCACATCCAGCAATGGCCGTGGCAATGGCGCGAAACCTCAAACAGCTCTTGGCCAGATCTGGTCAGGTATCCGCGCGCTGTTCGGCGTTAACGACGAACAAAGTCTGCGCGAGAGCCTGGAAGATGTCATTGAACAGCACGAAGCTGGCAGCGACAACGATGTGTCGGCTGAAGAACGCTTCATGCTTCGCAATATTTTGGAATTTGGCAGCCAGCGGATTGAAGATGTCATGGTGCCGCGCGCCGATATTATGGCAGTGGAGGACAGCACGTCGCTTGCTGATCTGTTCAATGTGTTTATCGACGCCAACCACTCACGCTTGCCCGTGTACCGAGAAACCCTCGATGAGCCTTTGGGAATGGTGCACGTCAAGGATTTGGTACACTGGCTTGCCAAATCAGCCAAAAGCAGAAAACCAGGCAAACGTGCAAGCACGGCAAAACGGGCTAAGGCCACACCAGCTAAAACGTCTGTTAAGGGCTTGAACTTTGCTGATGCGGACTTGTCTATATCAGTGGCCAAAGCGGGCGTTATCCGTGACATGCTGTTCGTGCCACCATCTATGCCGGCTGTAGATTTGCTCGTGCAAATGCAATCCAGTCAGATACATCTGGCCCTGGTGGTTGATGAATATGGCGGGACAGATGGTTTGGTATCGATCGAGGATCTGGTCGAGGAAATTGTCGGTGAAATCGCTGATGAACATGATGATCCCGATGGCCCGATGATTGCGCGGCAGGCGGATGGTTCGTTTATAGCTGATGCACGCACACCGATTGAGGACCTTGAACAACTTGTTGGTGTCGACCTTATGCCGGATGAAGATGAGGATGATGCCGACACGCTTGGCGGGCTTGTATTCACATTGGTTGGTCGGGTGCCCGTCCGTGGTGAGCTTGTTCGCCATGCTTCTGGGCTTCAGTTTGAAGTTTTGGAAGGTGACCCCAGGCGGCTCAAGAAACTCAAAGTGCACACAGCGCCAGTGCAGAAACCGTAATTATATGTATTTCAAATGTGTAATATACATATGATTCGAATGAACCGGATTGGCAAATGGGCATGCGGGAATTTGCGTTAAAGTTCTTTGTGCTTTGGGGCTGGCGACGGCTGTTTGTTGCCATGCTCGCGGGCATTGTGTCTGCTATCGCAGCACCTCCACTCAACATTTTTCCAGGCCTGATAATTGGTCTTTGCGTTTTGGTTTGGCTGCTCGATGGGGTCTGCTCGCAAGCAGCATCAAAAAAGCAGGCGATTTGGCCAAGCCTGTTTTTGGGTTGGGCATTCGGCTTTGGATATTTTGCCCTTAGCCTCCACTGGGTTGGTGAGGCATTTCTGGTAGAGCCAGAAACATTTGGCTGGATGGTCCCTTTCGTTCTTGTGCTGTTTCCGCTGGGTTTGGGTTTTTTCTACGGGCTGGCAACTCTGTTTGCCTTGCCGTTTTGGGCACCAGGGTTTGCGCGTATTTTTGCACTCGCAAGCGCTTTCACAGCAGCTGAATGGATAAGAGGCACGATATTCACCGGCTTTCCATGGAATGCGCTGGGGTATTCTGCAGGTGTGTTTGATGGATGGTTACAACTGGCTGCATTCGGTGGGTTGTACGGGCTTACATTCTTAATGGTTTTTATCTGTTCAGCGCCTGCCGTGATGGCCGAAGAAACCGGCAAGGTTCGTGCTGGTGGGGCAGGCGCGTTCTTTGGCCTGGTCGTTGCAACTGGTATTGGCCTTGCTTTCTGGATAGTTGGCACGACCCGGCTGGCAAATTCACCGGTGATATTTGATGATAGTGTGAAGCTCCGCATTGTGCAGCCTAATATTGCCCAGAAAGAAAAATGGAAGCCGGTAAACAGGGATTGGATTTTCAACCGCTATCTAAGCCTGTCGGATAAGGCCAATGCCCAGGAGAGCAGTATTGGCGCAATCACGCATTTGATCTGGCCAGAGAGTGCTGTGCCGTTTTTACTCGAAGAGAGCCCTAAGGAGTTGGCGAAAATTGGCGACTTACTTCCAGAAAATGTAACTTTGCTCACAGGTGGCTTACGTCGCCCTGACAGCAATGTGGCAAGTGGTTCACCGGGTAAAGTATATAATTCTGTGTTGGTGATAAATGACGAGGGCAAGGTCGAGAACCGGTATGATAAGTCCCATCTGGTTCCGTTCGGAGAATACCTTCCCCTTGCCGAAATCCTTGAACCTCTTGATTTGCGCAAACTTGTTGAGGTTCCAGATGGATTTTTGCCGGGTCCTGGTCCTCGCACGGTTCCAGTACCCGGTGCGCCATCAGTTAGTCCGCTCATTTGCTATGAAGCGATTTTTCCTGGCAGCGTCATCGCATCTGGACAACGTCCCGGCTGGATGTTGAACGTCACCAACGATGCCTGGTTTGGTGTCTCCTTTGGTCCCAAACAGCATTTTGCGCAAGTTAGGATGCGTGCAGTTGAAGAAGGTTTACCTTTGGTGCGGGCCGCAAATACGGGAATTTCAGCGATTATCGGCCCCTATGGCCGCATCATCAAGCAGCTGCCGGTTGGTGTTCAAGGCGTATTAGATGGTCGGCTCCCGCGCCCAGTGGCCCCAACCGTCTATTCCATGATGCGAAATATGTTTTGCGCGATCTTGATCTTGCTCGGCATCTTGATGTCCTTGGGACTAAGGTGGAGAAACCGGCATTCACCAAATTAGGCGCCGCCAAGCTCTCAAAAACTCATTTCATCGAAACTGGGATTTTTGCAACCTAAGGACGATTTAAATTGCATGTGCAGAACCAGTGTATTAACTCTTGGAGATGCCGGTTGAATGGGTGACGGCAAAATGAACTGTCCGGGCGAAATCTCGAATGCTTGGGCGCTATATGTTTTTTGTTGGGCCGGAGGCACAAATCGGTCTGAGGTTACGTATGGTTAAGAAAATTCCAAATCCTGTCGATGTTCATGTCGGTCGCCGTATTCGCATGCGCCGCGTTCTTGTTGGCTTGAGCCAAGAAAAACTCGGTGAGCAAATCGGCCTTACCTTCCAGCAAGTTCAGAAATACGAAAAGGGCTCTAACCGGGTGAGCGCCAGTCGGCTTTATCAAATTGCCCAAATTCTGAGCGTGCCAGTTTCGTTTTTCTTTGACGATCTGCCAGACCTTGTGGACGGGAAGACGGTTTCCGGCTTTTCAGAAGCAGGCACTGATAGTGTGGTGATGGATTTTTTGCATTCTTCAGAAGGCCTGCAATTAAACAAGGCGTTCGCTGAAATCAAAGAACCGGCGGTGCGCCGCAAAATCGTCGAGCTGGTAAAATCAATTGCGGGTCAATCCAACACGTAACAATAAACAGCGGTGGCATTGGGCCGCCCTTTGAAGTCTTGACCGGGTGTCTTTTCCCTGCCATTAACAGCGCGCTCTGCAGCAAATGAATTTTCGCATTTGCGGCGATCGATATGAGCGCATACACGGACTTTTTAAGTCTGCGACGTTGAGATTAAAAGGGGATAGCTCCGTGCCACGTGATCGTTTTCTGTTTACCAGTGAATCTGTTTCTGAAGGACATCCAGACAAAGTCTGTGATCGGATTTCCGATGCCGTCGTTGATACTTTTCTTGCTGCAGATCCGCTGTCGCGGGTGGCATGTGAAACTTTAACCACCACCAATCGCATTGTTCTTGCAGGCGAAGTGCGTGGCCCAGGCTCTATCACCAAGGAGAACCTTGAAGCGGTAGCACGGCGCGCTGTGAAAGATATTGGTTACGAGCAAGAAGGCTTTCACTGGAAAAACGCGGAAGTCTCCATTCATCTCCATCAGCAATCGGCTGACATTGCCCAGGGTGTAGATGCCTCCGGCAATAAAGATGAAGGCGCAGGCGATCAGGGCATCATGTTTGGGTATGCGTGTACGGAAACCGATGCGTTGATGCCGGCACCTATTCATTTTTCACACAAAATCCTGCGGGATATGGCTCAAGCTCGCCATTCTGGCGCAGTTAAAGGATTTGGCCCTGACTCAAAGAGCCAGGTTTCTCTGGAATACATTAAGGGCAAACCTGTCCGTGCCACGTCTGTGGTGGTTTCGACCCAGCACGATGAAGGCTTGAGTCAGGAAGATATCCGCGAAATGGTGCGCCCGTTCGTTGAAGGGGTGCTGCCAGTTGGGTGGATGTGTTCAGAAGAAGAGTTTTACGTAAACCCGACCGGTAAATTTGTAATTGGTGGCCCCGATGGGGATGCTGGTCTGACCGGCCGAAAGATCATTGTTGATACATATGGCGGTGCCGCACCACATGGTGGCGGCGCATTCTCCGGAAAAGACCCGACCAAGGTAGATCGCTCAGCGGCCTATGCTTCGCGCTATCTTGCAAAAAATGTTGTCGCGGCGGGCCTGGCTGAGAAATGTACTATTCAGTTAGCCTATGCCATCGGTGTTTCAAAACCACTTTCGATCTACGTTGATTGTGCAGGCACTGCCACTGTTGGCGAAGACAAAATTGAAGCAGCTCTTGGTGAAGTAATGGATTTGAGCCCGCGGGGCATCCGTGAACACCTAAATCTGTCCCGCCCGATCTATGAGCGCACGGCGGCTTATGGCCATTTTGGCCGCACACCTGACGCAGATGGCGGGTTCTCCTGGGAGAAGACCGATATCGCTGAAGCTATCAAGTCCGCACTTACCTAACGGAGGGCTTCTCCAACCATGGATGAGGATTGGAGAAACGAGGAGCGCCGCGTGCTCTATGGGCGCCGTCAGGGACACA
>CAJQND010000323.1 GCA_905479595.1 uncultured Hyphomicrobiales bacterium | reverse complement strand
TTTTGCTTCGGGACGTAATTTGAAAGCGATTGAACGCCGGTCTTCCGGCACATCCACAGCTTCTGCAATCAATCCATAGAGAGAAAACGGCTCGTCATGGCCGCGTGCCATCAGGCTTTCATATGTGAAATCACGCAGGCCCTTTGCGGGAATGCCTTTGACGATAAACGGATTGGTGGAATCGAAGGTCCCCGCAACCGCCAGCCGTAAAAATCCGCTTACCGGCGCTTCGGGATTGGTATAGGCAAAATGTGTGAAGCTCTCGGGTTCCGCTGGCGCTCCATGCATGGCAATGCCATGGCTCCATTCAGCCTTCGCATGCTGGATGTTAGCCCCGAAATATAACGCTAAAACACAGACAAAAAGCCCGTACTTAATTCGCCAGCTCTGATGGGATGACATAGAGGCCTGTATCCGGGTCGTAGCTTTCAAAATAATCCAGCACTTCAGGATGACGGACAGGCTCCCGCGTGTCATCAACCAACAAATTCTGTTCAGAAACATAAGCGACATACTCGGTATCGTCGTTTTCGGCCAGCAGGTGATAAAATGGCTGTTCTTTTGCCGGACGCACTTCTTCTGGAATGGAAAGCCACCACTCTTCAGTATTGGAGAATGTCGGGTCCACGTCGAAAACAACGCCACGGAAAGGAAACAGGCGATGCTGTACAATCTGACCAATGCGGAATTTCGCCATCTGCTTTGTATGCATTTCTCTCAACTCCAATGCCCCACGGCTATTATTGATGATTCATCTCGAAAATGAAACACGGTTTATTTCTTCACTTACAGACCGTACTCAGTGGCCAATTCTGGGTCTTTTGCTGCGACAAGTCGTGCGAGGTCGACAATTACCTTGGCTTGTTTCCAGGTTGCGTCGTCCTGCATTTTACCATCGATCAGCACGGCACCAGTACCATCTGGCATGGCTTCAAGAATGCGCAACGCAAAACGCACTTCGCCAGCATCTGGGCTGAACACCTGTTTTGCAATGTCAATTTGCGTTGGGTGCAGTGACCACGCCCCAAGGCAACCTTGCAAGAAGGCATTGCGGAACTGGCTTTCGCAAGCCTCTGGATCTGAAAAGTCACCAAATGGGCCATAAAACGCTTTAATATTGTTGGCGGCGCATGCGTCGACCATTTTTGCAACTGTGTAATGCCAAAGATCCTGCTGATAGAACGCCCGGGCACTTTTGTCCCCGGCATCATCCTGCAACACGCCATAACCCGGATGACCACCGCCAACCCGGGTGGTTTTCATTCCGCGTGACGCAGCAAGATCAGCGGGCCCGAGTGAAATGCCGTGCATGCGTGGTGAGGCAGATGCAATCTCCTCCACATTTTGCACCCCTTCAGCGGTTTCGAGGATGGCATGGATCTGGATCGGCCGGGTAACGCCAGAAGTAGCTTCGAGCTGCGCCAAAAGCTGGTCTAGGTAATGAATATCCCAAGCCCCGTCGACCATTGGCAACATGATCACATCGACCTTGTTGCCCACTTTGGTGACAATTTCGATGATATCATCAAGTACCCAGGGACTGTTCAGGCTGTTAATGCGCGTCCAAAAGCCGGTTTCGCCGAATTCGTTATCACGCGCCATCGAGATGAACCCGGCCCTTGCAGCTTCTTTGGCGTCGGCGGGGATAGCATCTTCCAGGTTGCCTAGCACCACATCTACCTTAGAAATCAAATCAGGCACTTTGGCGCGCAGTTTTTCGATATGAGGCGGCATGAAGTGGATCATCCGCTCCAAGCGTACCGGCGGCTCACGCATAGGTTCCGGAGCACCAATGGCGAGAGGTTTGTAAAATTTGGACGGCAGCTTCATCAGATTTTCCTGCAAAACGTGTCAATACGCGGGGGAGTAAGCCAAGGCGGGGCTTGATGCAAGCATTTGAGACAGGCAAAGTTAGGAAAATCAAAAAGAGATTCGCAGGAAAACCAAGATGAGCACGCAAGTCCAACCATTGAGCGGCATCAAAGTGCTGGATTTCTCAACCCTGTTGCCTGGGCCAATGGCAGGATTGTTGTTGGCGGAAGCAGGCGCGGAGGTGGTCAAAATCGAGCGCCCTGGCACAGGCGAAGAATTGCGCTCATATGAACCAAAATGGGGGCGTGATTCAGTTAATTTTGCAATGCTGAACCGTGGCAAGAAAAGCCTGGCGCTTGACCTGAAAGATCGTCGCCAACTGGAAATGCTAGAGCCATTGTTGCGCGAAGCAGACGTGATTATCGAGCAGTTTCGCCCCGGTGTCATGGAACGGCTGGGGCTTGGTTACAAGGCGGTTGCGGCCCTCAACCCCAAGATTATCTATTGTTCAATTACCGGATACGGTCAAACCGGCCCAAAGGCGGGCGCTGCTGGCCACGATATGAATTATATAGGCGATACCGGGCTTCTAGCTTTGTCGTTGGGCTCGCCCAAACGGCCAACTGTGCCGCCGGTTCTGGCAGGCGATCTGGCAGGCGGCAGCTATCCGGCAGTCGTCAATATTTTGCTGGCTCTCATGCAGCGCGATAAAACCGGTGAGGGAAGCTATCTTGATATTGCCATGACAGACAACTTGTTCATGCTCATGACCTGGGCACAAAGCAGTGCGGCAGTGACCGGACAGTGGCCGCAATCCAGCGTTGAGCTTTTTACCGGGGGCTCACCTCGCTATCAAATCTATCCAACCCAGGATGGCCGTTTCGTTGCCGCTGCTCCTCTTGAACAGAAATTCTGGGAGAATTTCTGCCGTATCATCGGGCTGGATGAACGGTTTCATGATGATTTTAAGAACCCTGCACCTGCTATTGAAGCGGTGCGGGCAATTATTGCTGCAAAGCCATCGAGCGAGTGGCGCCAGGCATTTTACGGGGAAGACTGCTGCTGCACTGTGATTGCTACATTGGAAGAGGCGCTAAACGACCAGCATTTTGCATCACGCGGGTTGTTTGACCATGTGCTGAGTAATGAAGATGGTGAAGAAATTCCGGCGACTACAGTCTCTATTGTACCGCAGTTCCGCTCGCCCGCACATGAAGCGAAGCACGCACCAACCTTAGGTTCGCACAATGATGAATTTCTTAATAAACAGTAATTTAGGTGGCTAAGTTAATTTGAAATCCCAGCTTGCATTACCTTTGGAAGGTCGCGGGTTGGTGTGAGGCCCTCGCGCATCACCTGGCGGCGCAACGGGCCAATATGCTGAAGTGCTGCAAGACCTAAACTGCGCGCACCCTGGAATGGCAAAAACCCCGATATGAGTGTGCGGTTCAGAAGGTCCACCGCAACTTGACGAGGGAAAATATCTTTGCGTCGGCGCATATCATATTCCTGCATAATCGAACGCGCGCCAATATCCCTGCCGCTTGCCGCTGCAGCGGCAACCAATTCAGCAGCCAATGCGCCATCACGCAGAGATATGTTGAGCCCTTGCGCACCTATTGGCGGTATGGTGTGGCCCGATTCACCGATTAGAATGACCCGGTTATCTGCGTATTTTCGTGCCGCCATGCCGCCAATGGGGAACAAGGCGCGGGTGGTTATATCTGACACTTTTCCCAACCGGTCCTGCAGCTTGAAGCCAAGTTCGTTGCAAAACCGGGCCTCACTCACATCGAGCAGGCGTGTCGCTTCCTCGTCGGTTTCAACCCATACCAGGCTGGACCGGTTACCGGGCAGGGGAACAGTGGTCAGCGGACCTGGTTTGCGGTGAAACTCGATGGATACATTGTTATGGGGTTTGGCATGGGAAAATGTCGTAACCACCGCCATTTGCGGATAGGCCCACTTGGATAGTGCGATGCCTGCAGCTTTGCGGCATATGGAATTGC
>CAJQND010000322.1 GCA_905479595.1 uncultured Hyphomicrobiales bacterium | reverse complement strand
CAATCGGTGATTTTTTGCCAGATCGGACGCATAGCGTCTTCAGAAGAATAGGCTTTCCACACAGAGCCTGGCTCAAGATCGCCAGTGGATTCCATATAGAGCCCAGCGCCAAGCATCATTGAATGCGGACGACCCATTGTCTTGCCGGCATTTTCTTCTGCCCATACATCGCCATAGGATGGCACACCATCTTTTGGTGTCCACAAATCTGTGCGCCAGCCAACGCCTTCGGTACCCCAGATATGCGGCAACCAGAAAACGCCTTTGCCACCAAATGCCCAACCGGTTTCACCGATTTTAGCCATGGCCGGGTTCACTTTGTCGATCGCCACCTTTGCCATGTCGATAGGCTGCAGCAGGTCAAGTGGTTCCCATTGCAGGTTACGGTTATTGGTCGGTGATACGATGTCGAAGCCCTGGCCCTTATTGGCCTTCATCTTGTTGATGATTTCTTCGTTCGATCCGATACCGGTGTAATTCACCTTAATGCCAGAAGCGTCGGTGAATGCTTTGATAAATGTGTCCGGCAGATAATCCGACCACATGAGAATGTTGACTTCTCCAGAAGACGACAACGCATTCTGGATATAAGCTGGAGCGGCGACGCCCAGCGCGCCTGCAGCCGCAGACCCCTTCAAGAATGTGCGGCGCGTATGCGAATGTGCCGCTGCGAGGGTATCGCGGGTTAAGTTTGATGATTTCGGCATAACGTTGAACTCCCAATCCATTTTCTAGAAGTGTTTGACCGGACTGTTAAAAAGCGTCCGCAATTACGAACACACAGTACCGCCCACCTCTTAGGTGTTTTTGTACGACGGAAGTATGACGTTGTGTTTGGTCTCAACGCAACACTCTTTTTCACTTTGACCTGAATTTGGCCCATCATTGGCACCATTACGGTGCCAATCCGGCTCAAGATGATGGAATATCCCTGTTTCTCCAGGCGTTTGGTTTTCCAGCATGATGGGAAAAAACCGAGTCAACCGTCATCGCCCCAAAAAACACTGCTGCAACCGGCAAGCTGAGCACCCAAAGCGGGTGAAGCCGGTAGTAACGAATCGTTGGCCAATAGATTCCACACATGATCAACCAGGCAGCGAACGCAAAATATGAACCTGGCCCAAAAAATGCCAATACGAGCGGTGCCACAAATGTAAGCAACAATCCCGCCAATGCGCCCACGGCAAGAATGGGAGAATGGTTCAACTGTGTATAGGCGGAGCGTTTCACCATGTCCCAGAACTCGCGGAGCGTCTCATATCCACGCAAGCTCCAGCTTGCCTCGCCAAGCCCCAGCCAGATTGTCCCGCCGCTGGTTTTGACGGCGCGTCCGATGGCACAATCATCGATCACGGCACCGCGAACAGCACTCAACCCGCCGATTGCCTCAAGCGCACTGGCGCGCAGCAGCATGCACCCGCCTGCAGCGCCAGCAATCTTACTTGTGGGATCATTCACAGCGCGAAATGGGTAGATGAGGCAGAAATAGAAAATGAAGGCGGGTACCAGCAGCTTCTCCCAAGCATTAACCGCCCGCAATTTCACCATCAAAGATGTTAGCGCCAGCCCCTTGTTTTCGGCTTGGCACACAAGGGCGCGCAACACACCTGGCCCGTGATAAATATCCGCATCCGTAAACCAGTAATATTCCGGTACGCTCTTGTGGGCCTTGGCAACGCCCTGGTTGAGCGCCCACATTTTCCCAACCCATCCAGCCTCCAGCGGTCCTGCATTGTTTACCATCAACCGCTCATCATTCAGCCCACCGGCAAGCTCTGCCGTGCGATCTGTGCTGGAATCATTTGATAAAACAACAGACATTTCACCAGGATAATCCTGTTGCAATAGCCCGCCCAAACAGCGCTCAATTGTTTCTTCTTCATTGCGCGCAGGCACAATGGCAACAATACGCGGCCAGCTCTCAGGTGCCGAAGCGGTTGCAGGAAGCTTCTGATCTGCACGCCAGAAACCATGCCAGAAACAGGCAAGCCCAATCCAGATCAGCAGTGTTAGCCCGGCGATTAAGATCAGAACGATCTCCAGATATTACATACGGTTACGCGGTAGCTTTATTGGAAACGCTTCGCGGATTTTCGCATCAATGTCCAGTGGAATATACTCCGGGTGATAGTTCGCCAAAATATCTTTCTTCAGCGCGATCGCATTCTCGATGATGTTAGGCTTTCCGGCTTCCTGCCATTCCTTCGGGCTCATCCTGTTTCCAAGTTCGGGGTAGATATATTCGCTCTGCATCAGCGACAATGTCTGGTCATGGCCAAGGAAATGCCCCGGCCCATCCAGGCAAACCGACTTGATTACGTCTATCGCAAGGGTTTCGTCGTTAACCTCAATGCCGCGCACATTGCGGTTGATTGCTCCGATCATATCATTGTCGATCAGCAGGCTCTCCATACAGAAACCAAGCAGGCTGGCATGCATGCCAACGGATTCATAAACGAGGTTCAGACCTGAAACTCCGGCAAGCGCTGCCGTCATGCCTTTTTCATATCCAGCCTGAATGTCCGGCATCTTGGCATCGCACATGCCTGCTGCAGAACCGGTTGGCAGGTTGTAAAAATGCCCCATCTGCCCGCAAGCCGCCGTCAAAAGTGCCTGTTCGCCAGAGCCACCTGACATCGCACCGGTGCGTAAATCAGACACGAAAGGCCAAGGCCCGATGATTGCTGGCGCCCCTGGAACAATGGCGTTCACATACACCAAAGCAGCAAGGCATTCAGCAATCTGCAACACCACAGCGCCTGCAAGGGCCGCCGGGCTGGTGGCACCAGCCTGACCGGCTGATAATAGCAATACCGGCATACCACCAAGCACCGCAGCTTCGAGACACCGGCAGGCATCTTCGGCAAATTTCATAGGCGGAACCACAAAGCAGCATGACATGGACATGAACGGGCGGGCGCGCCATGCCGCTTCACTGCCTGCAATCATATGGGCCAATTTCAGCCCATCTTCCACATGCAGCGGATCTACAAAACTGGTTCCCACGTGTTTATTGGTACCTGCCAGGCACGCATAAGCTGTATTGATTTCCAGCTCACGCGGATCTTCCAGATCGCGCGCTACAACGGTGCGTTGAAAGAAATGTATGTGCTCACAACGGTCGACAATCCGCGCTGCGTCATACAGGTCTCCAAGGGTGCTTTCGCGGTAGGTGTTTGTTTCTGGCTCAGCGATATGCACAGCAGCGCCTGCGGTGCCAAAATGCACCCGTTTGCCGGTGGGTTGGATATCGTGTTGCGGATTGCGAGCATACAATGTGAAATCGCGGTTGGCATTGGCTATTGTGTCTTCAACCACAGCGCGGGGGAAATACATCCGCCCGTCGCGATATTCGCAGCCAGCACCAGTCAAATACGCGACCGCGCTGTCTATACAATCGCTAATACCAACAGTTTCCAAAATCTCAAGCGCAGATTCATGAATGCGCTCAACATCCCTCTGGCTCAACGGGGTATAGTTTCCACCACTCATACCCGGTTTCACAGCTGCCTTATCAGCAGGAATGGGTGCCGCTCTCAAAGCCTGCCTGGCGGCGCGCCCGCCACGGCGGCGCGAATTGTCTTCTACAACACTCATAACATCCCCTCCCAAAAAGCTGCCTGTCACCATGGACCGGTAGAAAATGATGTCGAGTTTGTGCACAATTGGGTCGCGGGCGATACAGGATTTTTTTCACCAAGGGGTGAAACTCAATCACCAGACAAATTTATGCAAACGCCTGTTCTCCAGCGAATTCGAGATGTTCAGGCATCCCGGTGATTGAAATAAGGTGAGATAAATTGGCCAGACGTCGCCTCCCGCCAATGCGAGCTTTAATGGCATTTGAAGCCGTTGCCCGTACCAGTTCCTTTCGCATTGCAGCTGATGAGATGAACGTCACCCGATCTGCAATCAGCCACCAAATCCGCGCGCTTGAAGAACAGCTTGGAATATTATTGTTCAAACGTGACAAACGGCCGGTTGAGCTGACCACTGCCGGAAAAGCCTATTTTCCGCCGGTTCGCGAAGCCTTTGACCAGATTGAAGAACAGACAAGGCGGCTCAATGACGACGAGGCCGACAATGAACTGACCATACAAGTTTATGTCACCGTGGCGTTGAAATGGCTCATTCCAAAGCTTTATGATTTTGAAAAGCGATACCCCAATATGCAGGTGCGCTTGTCCACGTCTTATCTCGACTGGGATTTTGACCGCGGAAATGTGGATGTGGCATTCATCCTGTCGCGCCGCAAAATACAGGGGCTCCACAGCCGTGACTTGTTCCGCTCCGCCCTTGTTCCGGTATGCAGCCCAGATCTGCTGAAAGGCAAGAACCCGCTAAAAACACCAGAAGACCTAAGAAACCACGCGCTTATCCATGTTTACACCGCTGAAGAAGATTGGCAGGCGTGGCTAGGTGCGGCAAGTCTCAACGATCTCGAGCCATCACGGAAGCTCTCCTTTGACAGCTATGTGATGGCCCTGCAGGCTGCTGCCGATGGCAAGGGAGTGGCCTTGGCCATGTGGCCTTTCGCGGCGGAAGACATCGCCAGCGGAAAACTGGTGTGTCCGTTTGATTTGCAGGTACCTTGCAACCACTCCTGGAAAGTTGTTTACGAAAGCGCCCACCGCCATAAAACCAAAATCCGGCATTTCGAAAAATGGCTTGTGTCCCAAGTGCAAAACGATCCGGAAGTCGCCGTTCTTTCGCAATCGGTTGATGCCTTGCGGGTTGTCAGATGAGGTTGCAAAGATGACAGTTACTGCGCAACGCCCCGCCCGCAAAGGACGTCGGCAAAATTCCCGCAGCGCCAAAAACCGGGCACAATCTGGTGCAAATTTGAAAATCGAGCAACTTGCCTGGTCTCAACCACGCAATCCGTATCCGCCAATGCAGATTGTATCAGAAGACGAGTTGCAGGCCATTCATGATGCTTCGATGGACGTTCTGGAGCAGATCGGCATTGATTTTATCAATGCCGATGCCAAAGCAATACTGAAAAAAGCTGGCGCAAATGTTGACCCATCTTCCGACCGGGTGCGGATTGACCGGGATCTGGTGACTGAGACAATCAAAACTGCACCGGCCCAGTTCACCTTGCATGCCCGCAATCCGGCTCACAACGTCGAAATCGGCGGCAACTGGATTGCAAATTGCCTGGTTGGAAGTCCGGTTGCCACCCACGACCAGGAAGGTGGACGAAGAGACGGAAACACCAAAGATTTCCGCAGTTTTTTGAAATTGGCGCAATATTTCAACATCTTGCATATCATTGGCGGGTATCCGGTCGAGCCGGTGGACAGGCACGCTTCAATCCGTCACCTGGAGTGCATTCGCGACTTTGCCGAGCTTACCGACAAGGTGTTCCACGCCTATTCCCTTGGCGACCAGCGGATCAGGGACGGCATTGAAATGACACGCATTGCGCGGGGTATTTCACACGAGCAGCTGGAGCGTGAACCATCTCTTTTTTCCATTATCAACTCGTCATCGCCCTTGCGGCTTGATGATGTAATGCTCAACGGAATAATCAACATGTCGTCGCGCAATCAGGCGATTGTCATGACCCCGTTCACCCTGGCAGGTGCCATGGCACCCGTCACCATCGCCGGTGCATTGGTGCAGCAAAATGCCGAGGCACTGGCAGGGATAATGATGACGCAACTGGTCCGCCCCGGCGCGCCGGTGATCTATGGCGGGTTCACATCCAATGTGGATATGAAGTCCGGGGCACCAGCTTTTGGCACCCCGGAATACATGAAATCAGCGATCATTGGCGGCCAGCTGGCGCGCAAATACAACCTGCCGTACCGCACCTCCAATGTGAACGCTGCCAACACCGTTGATGCCCAGGCAGCTTATGAATCGGTGTTTTCCCTATGGGCGACTACCATGGGCCACGGCAATATGATCAAGCACGCAGCAGGGTGGATGGAAGGTGGATTGCAAGCCTCATTGGAGAAACTTGTGCTGGATGTTGATCTTCTGCAAATGGTTGCGGAGTTCCTGTCTCCGGTTCAAACCAGTCCAGATGACCTCGCAATAGATGCTATACGCGACGTTGGACCTGCAGGGCATTTCTTCGGCACACAACACACACAAGAGCGTTATAAAACAGCGTTTTACCCCCCAATCTTGTCAGATTGGCGCAACCACGAAAACTGGCTGGAGGCGGGCTCACCCACCACTATGAACAAAGCGGCTCAGGTGTGGAAACAGGCACTTTCGGAATACGAAAAACCATTTATGGATAAAGCTATATCGGATGAACTTAATTCATTTGTTGAACAACGTATCTCTGAGGGTGGCGTGCCTGTGGATTTCTAGATTCAAACATATGTGTCGCATTTTATTTTCCGCCACATTCTTGACACCCCGCCCTCCCAGCATGTGATAATCGGTATTGTAGTAATGATCTGTATCGGGAGTTAGCAAAATGAATGTAGCTGGAATCCTCAAAGAAAAAGGTGGTGCAGTTGAAACCGCCGGCCCTGGCACGCTGCTCATCGATGTCGTTCAAACCCTTTCCAATTTGCGCATTGGCGCGCTGGTAATTGAAGGCGATGATGGCGCGATTGCGGGAATCCTGTCGGAACGTGACGTAGTGCGAGCGGTTGCCCAGCACGGGGCGAATGCATTGCACAGCACTGCGGCTGAGTTCATGACCAGCCCTGTCGTCACCTGTGGAACGGAAGAAACGGTTTCCGGATTGATGGCGATCATGACCGAAAACCGGTTTCGTCACCTTCCAGTGGTGGATGATGGTAAGCTTGCAGGGATAATCTCCATAGGTGATGTGGTCAAGAAACGCATCGCGGAAGCTGAGTTTGAAGCTGAGGAAATGAAACGATATATTTCCTCGGTCTGATTTGGTTGCAAACCAGGTGAAAATACCGTGAGGCGTTTCGTGTCATTTTGTTTCAAAAATTCTCGAAAACTGCCATTTGCCTGCGTTTTGACCGCCGGGTTATCCCCGCTCAATGCGCATGCTATCGATCCAGGCAGCACTGCTAAAACGCCCCCGGCGAATTCAAAATCCGGCTACCAGGAAATTGCGCGCAAAGAGGCAAGCCATCAAGGCGTGCCTTATGAATTGATTGACGCAGTGATGTTTGTGGAAAGCCGATATCGCCGCACCGCCAAAGGCCGCGATGGCGAAGTCGGGCTGATGCAGATCATGCCCCCCACTGCCCGGCTGCTCGGCTTTCGCGGGAGCAAGAAAGAACTGGCGGCCCCGGCCACAAATATCCGCCTTGGAACGACCTATCTGGCGCAAGCCTGGCGCCAGGCCGGCAAAGACATTTGCACCACCGTGATGAAGTACCGTGCTGGCCATAATGAGACCCGGTTTTCAGTTCTCTCGGTTGATTATTGCCGCAAGGTACGCAAACGGCTCAAATTGGCTGGTTACCCGGTCACTGGCAAGGTTCCCAAAGCCACATTCGGGTTCCGGCACGCCTCAACCCGGCGGGTGAGATCCAGCAAATGCTTCGCCCGTGTCGTCCAGGCCGGACCGAATTTCGGAAAGTGCATTCCACTATCTTTGTTGGTTCAAAAAGGCCTTGTGGTGAAAACAAAATAATCGCCAATATCCAATTAGTTCCTTCCTATATTGAGCATAGCCCCGCATACCTTCACTATGGCCATGGGAACTCAACATACCCTGAGGAATAGTTTTGAACGCATCTGCCTGGTTTGAGCGCATATTACGTGCCGGGGTTTCGCAATGGCCGCGCGACGATCACCGGCGGCTGATTATTGCGAACATCACCGGATACCTCTCGGCACTTTCATCGCTCAGCTACGCGCTGACATATACTTTCTATGATTTTGCGACGCTGAAACCCGTTATCTTCGGCAATCTGTTCACCGCCATCATTTTCGCAACCATATCGTTCTGGCACCGGTTTGGGCGGGTTGCTGCAGGGGTGGTGCTGGCTGTCACTATTTTCCCATCAATCTTCTACTTCATCTGGTTTCTTGGCCGCGACACCGGCATTCAGCTCAACTATCTTGGCGCTGCGGCGGCAGCCTTTGCGATATTCGGTATCCATAGGCTGGGCCTTGTGCTGGCAGCGGCCTTGAGCGGGCTTGCACTGCATCTCTATGCCCATTTCAATTTCACCGGCGGACAGGCTTCACCGCCTTTAGAGAAATGGTTTTCCGATCAACTGTATGTCCTGTCAGCAAGTTCGGTTACCGTAATCGTCGCGGTCGTCGTCTGGTATGCCTTCAAGCTCGCTTCCGATGCAGAAGAGCGCTCTGAACGGTTGTTACGCAATGTATTGCCCGACGCTATCGCCGAGCGGCTAAAAGCCAATCCAAACGAGCCCATAGCCGACCATTACGACAGTGCCACAGTCCTGTTCTCCGATATTGTCGGCTTTATGAGCCTGTCGCGCGCCCACCCGCCGCAAGAAGTGGTGAACCTTCTCAACAAGCTTTTCTCCGCGTTTGACGAAGTGGGCGCGAAAGTGGGGTGCGAGAAAATCAAAACCATTGGTGACGCCTATATGGCGGTTGCCGTGGTGCCCAACACTGCGCAGGAAAACGCCAAAATTGCCGCCCGGCTTGGCATCGGTATGATGAAGGCATGCGCCAGGATTTCCAAAGAAACCGGCATCCCTCTCACATTACGCATCGGCATCGCTTCGGGCCCGGTTATGGCAGGTGTCATTGGTCAGGCAAAATTTGCCTATGATGTTTGGGGCGACACGGTAAACCTCGCCGCGCGCCTGGAATCTCACGGAAAACCAGACCTGATCCACATTTCAGATGAAACAAAAATCCTCCTGGAGGATGAGTTCCCCTGTACGTTGGCTCCAAGGGTACAGATCAAAGGCGTGGGGAAGACCAAGACCTGGTTTTTGTCAGAACATATTTGCTAGCCGCTACCCGTCTTATTTTTGGACCGGAAGCTGCGCCAGATAATCTTTGTATGACTTACCCTGGTCACTGAGGAATGTTTCGCCCGTGTCATTCCACCCAACTATCCGGTCAACCCTGAACATTCGAAATGCGTCACGGGCTTCACACCATGCAACCAAGGTCCAGATTTTTCCCCAATATTCCACTTGCAACGGGCGGATACGGCGGTTGGTTTTTATATTCTCAAGGCTTTGGTACTGCAGGTGAATGATCTGCCGATTTGCAATCGCGGCGCGCACGCTGTGCAGGTGTTCCAAAGCAGGCGAAACAAAAGACGCATAAACAGCCAGATGCTTTAAGTGCTCCCCGGCACCTCTATCACTCGGAAGCACTGCATTGATTTTGTCGAGGAGCCTTTTTGCGCTATCGGCCAAATGGCTATCAGATGTTTGTTGAACAATCTCCATTCCCAGCTGCAGCGCTTCAAGCTCGCCAGTGGACAGGTTCAGCGGCGGCAGGAAAATTGGTTCACGGAGAATGTAGCCGACGCCACGTTCGCCTTCGATTGGAATTCCAGAACCAATCAGCGTATCGATATCTCGATAAACAGTGCGCACAGATACTTCTAAATTTTCTG
>CAJQND010000321.1 GCA_905479595.1 uncultured Hyphomicrobiales bacterium | reverse complement strand
GGATCATTGCGGGCATTGCCAAATGTGTTGAACAGGTCAAGCTGGAGGCTATAGCCGGTTGCGTTTGTCATCGGGATCCAGTTGCCTGGTCGCGCAGTTTGCGAGAGCACGATTGTGAAGCTTTCATTGCTTCGCCGAACCACATTCTCTGAATTAAAGGAATAACGCTGAGACGGGTTAGCCTCAAATTTTCCACCCGGGCCAGTAAGCGAAAGTGTCCACGCCCGCGCTGGCATACGAACACCTTCAATCAGATAATCACATTCAGGCTGAAAAAGCCCGCCACTCGAATCCGAATTGGCGTGGAATGTAATGGCTTCGAACTTGGATAAAGGCAAAATGCCCTTCACGGCGAAATGGGCCTTTGTGTAGGGGTCACTATCGGGTGTGCCAGCCTCTGACCAGGCAGTCCACGGCCCCTTTTCAAGCGTGAGGCCGCTAATACCATCGGAAATGATGCTCTGTGCGGAGAAGTAACCGCCAGCGGTACCCACAAGGGCAAATACTGTGAACCGGACGAGTGGTGTCATGGCGTTAGATGCATGCCTTTAGGGTGAATGGATACGTTGTGTGGCCGGACCACAGACATTAAAGACATAGTTTGCAATAAAATGCCTGGTAAATTCAACGTGGCTTTTTGGTAATAAGAATACATGGCCTAACGGGAATCTACACCAAGTCGGCGCTTCGTCCGCATAGTAGACGTTGCGCGTTGTTTTTTGCGGTTTGCCCGTTTCTCTCTTCGTTTTTTGCGGGTTTCAACTGTAACTGTGCGTGAGCGTCGACTGTCTTCGGAGCCGCGTCCAAAAATCGAGAAAATCCCCTTAAACGCCTTTGCAACACCTCCACTGGATGATTTTTTCTTCTTTTTCTTCTTTGGCGGTTTAACAACTCTTACGCCAGTTCCTGCAGCTGCGCCACCTAACGCGCTCGGATCGGCTCCAAGGGCGTTTTCACCGGGCAGGGATGCAATCGGAATTTCGACGTCTGAATTTTCACCCGTGTAGCGGGCATAGCGCCCATCCAAAGGTACGCCAATCAACGGGGCTGCGACCTTTGTTTCCAGCGCCTTTGCCATAATTTCTTTCCATGCCATCGCTGGCAGATTGCCGCCAGTCACTTTCTTGGTGGAAGAATAGTCGTCATTGCCAAACCATACGCCAGTTACGAAGTGCGAGGTGTATCCGATAAACCAGGCATCCCTATATGCCTGTGTGGTACCGGTTTTGCCTGCTTGTGGTGTGAACCCAAGTTGCGCACGACGCGCAGTGCCGTTCATCACTACCTGGTTGAGCATGTAATTGAGGTCGGATATGTCACTGGGCGCAATTACCAGTTTAGCGGTCTCGGTTTCGTGGCGTTTGCGGTCGTAAAGCAAATCCCCGTTAGGCCGCCTGATCTCCAGAATTGTGTAGGATTTGCTGTGTCTGCCTCCATTGGCAAATGTCGCATAAGCACCGGTAATGTCCATAACAGTGACTTCATTCGTACCAAGCGGCATGGACGCATTGGGACGCAATTCACTTTCCAGCCCGGCGGCTTTGGCGGTTTCAATGATGGAGCGACGCCCAATCGCCTGGGCAATGTGAACCGGGATGGTGTTGATTGATTTGGCAAGTGCGGTGGTGAGGGAAACCCGACCACGATAACGCCGGTTGTAGTTTTTTGGAGACCAGCCACGGATGGATATCGGCCGGTCATAGACCACTGAATTTGGCCGGTATCCCTTACGTAATGCTGCAAGATACACGAAAGGTTTAAAGGCAGACCCTGGCTGGCGCTGGGCGTCTGTGGCACGATTGAACTGGCTTTTTTCATAATCGCGCCCGCCGACAATCGCTTTTACCGCACCGGTTGGTTCCATGGTCACCAGGGCGGCTTCTGTGGCGTGGCGGGTTTCGGCGTTTTCGTCGATCATCCGGTTAACAGTTTCCTGGGCAAATCTTTGCAGACCCGGATCGATTGTTGTCTTCACCTCGATGACATAGTCACTTTCAAGCCCCTGGCGTTTAAGGATTTCAAGAGTTTCCTCATAGGCCCAATCCATAAAATAGTCTGGGCTGTAATAGCCTGGATCCTTGGCGACACTTGCTGGTTCGCGAACTGCTGCAAATAGTTCACCTTGGCTGATTGCACCGGTATCAACCATGCGGTGGAGCACCACGTTTGCCCGAGAGCGCGCAGCGTCGATGTTTATATGGGGAGCGTAGTTGCTGGGTGCTTTGAACAACCCAGCCAACATGGCAGCTTCCTGCAGGCTGACATCGCGGATGGATTTACCAAAATAAAACTGCGCGGCGGCCTCCACCCCATATGCACCACCACCCATATAGGAGCGATCGAGGTATAGCTTGAGAATTTCATTCTTGCTCAACCGTGCCTCAATCCACAATGCAAGGAATGCTTCGTGGATTTTACGCCGCAAGGAGCGTTCCGGGCTGAGAAACAGGTTTTTGGCCAACTGCTGGGTGAGCGTTGATCCACCTTGCACCACAGTCTTGGCCTGCGCATTGGCAACTGCCGCACGCATTGTGCCCTGAACATCTACACCAAAGTGCTGATAGAAACGCGCATCCTCTGTCGCCAACACAGCATTGATCATGTTGAGCGGGATTTCCTGTAGCGGAATGGCATCGTCCTGGCGGACGCCGCGTTGACCAACGACTTCCCCGTTTTCATCTGTAAAAGTGACCGCATATTGTCGGCCACGGTTCCAGATATCACCTTCGCCGCTGAAAGGCGGCAGGGCGTAATACGCAACAGCAATTGCAATAATGGTTCCGAGCAGCAGTCCATCGGACAAAATATCAACGAAAAACCGCTTAATTCCCCAGATGCGCCAGCGCTCCATCCAGGCGGAATAGGCACTGTAGTTGCGCTTGATGAAATCAGACGCCTCATACACAGCAGAGCTCACCAGCGAATCAAACGCGGTGAACACCCTGAAAAATAAACTTTGGCGTTTTGGTTTCGGCACGGTTACGGGATCTCCAGCTAACCCTTTGTCAAACACATATGGTACGTTTTTGTGGCAAAAACAAAGAAATGCCTCTAACAGGTTCGCAGTCTGGCGCTATATACCAGAGGCCGCCGCGCGGTGAAACAGCATTATCGGACAGTTGAGGAAAATCCCTCATGACAGGATTTTAACATAATGAGTAAGAAAAATGGTATTCCGTTTTGGGAGGCCAAAACCTTGGATGCCATGTCGCGCTCTGAGTGGGAATCTTTGTGCGATGGCTGCGGGCGCTGCTGTCTCGTTAAGCTGCAGGATGATGATACCGAGGAAGTTTACTATACCATGGCTTCCTGCGCCCAATTGGATGTGAAATCATGCCAGTGCAAGAACTATGCGAAACGTGCTGAACTTGTACACGATTGTGTTGAGTTAAATCCTGGAAACTTGCCAAAAATGGACTGGTTACCGCCCACATGTGCATACCGAAAGGTGGCTGAAGGCAAGCCGTTATCCTGGTGGCACCCACTGATTTCGGGGAGCCGTGAGACGGTGCATGAGGCGGGTATTTCGGTGCGTGGGAAAATCGTTTCCGAAGCGCTTATGTCTGAAGACGACCTATGGGGTGCCCGGGTGAACTGGCCACTTTTAGAGGACGGCATTGTTTCAGGAAAATCTGAAAATAGTAAAAAAATTACGAAATAAGTAAAATATCGCTTGACAGCGTCACGGTAAATTGTCTATAAACGGGTATGTTCAGACAATTAGGCAGCGACCCCGCAGCCAGTCTAACAACCAAATCCAAAAAAATTTGACACATCTCACACTGAAACAATGGGCAGCTGTTGAAGCCGCGTTTGTAAAGGGCACCTGTGGGGTGCCGGAACTTGCACGGAATTTCAAAGTTAGCGCCACCACTATATACCGGCATGCGCGCCGCGAGGATTGGTACTCCAAGCGTGAAGCTGATCTTCATCCAGTTCCGGAATCCAAGACTGAGTCATTCGGCATAAGCGGCGTCTTTGATGGAGAGACTGGCATGCAAGTGCGTCTCCTGGCGCTTCTCGACCAGACATTATGTGAAATTGAGGTGGCATTTCGAATTGGCGAGCCGCGCACCGCGGCTGACCGGGAGCGTGATGCACGAACATTGGGAGCGATTATGAGAATTCTGGAAAAACTGAATGATCAGAAAAAACCCGGTGAGAACACAATGCAGGCAAGGTGGCTGACCCGGGATGATGACACAATTTGCCGGGAGCTTGCGAAAGAAATTGAAAGCTTTGAGCGCCAGCGAAAAGCAGACGCTTGTTAGTAGCATTTCAGAGCGTGCAGGCGAAGACTTGCAAAGTACATGGATTTTAAATGCTCGCGATGACCAACTGCCGCCGGAAACCCGTTGTGAAGAAGCAAGTTGGCTGGTCTGGTTATTGCTGGGCGGGCGCGGGTCTCGAAAAACCCGCTCTGGTGCTGAATGGGTGCGCGCGCAAGCGTTGGGAAACCTTTCTTTTGGATACGCTCCAGCGCGCCGTATTGCCCTGGTGGGGCCGACATTTGCCGAAGCTCGCAGCGTTATGGTGGAAGGCGTTTCCGGTGTATTGGCCGTGCATCCAGACCATGAAAGGCCAAAATTTGAAGCCTCGCTGAAGCGATTGCACTGGCCCAACGGCGCCATGGCGCAACTGTTTTCCGCAGAGGAGCCAGACAGTCTGCGAGGCCCGCAATTTGATGCCGCATGGTGCGATGAATTGTGTAAGTGGAAATACGCGGAGAAAACCTGGGACATGCTGCAGTTTGGTTTGCGACTTGGGGTAAATCCCCGGCAGGTCGTGACCACGACACCGCGCCCGGTGCGGCTTTTGAAGAAATTGTTGGAAGCAGACGGAACTGTGGTGTCCAAATCGAGGACCTATGCCAATGCTGAAAACCTGTCACAGGCGTTCTTGAAATCGATTACCGAACGCTATGGCGGCACGCGGCTTGGCCGCCAGGAATTGGAAGCCGAACTGCTGGACGATAATCCGGATGGCTTGTGGCAACGCGAGGCGCTGGAACGCTTGCGGCTTTACCGCCTGCCTGCACTGGTGCGCATTGTAGTGGCCATCGATCCACCGGCAACAAGCGGCGAGCGGGCAAATTCCTGCGGAATTATCGCTGCTGGCCTTGCCGAAGATGGCAGGGCAATCGTGCTGGAAGACGCAACGCTCGCCAAAGCGCGGCCCATGGATTGGGCGCGCCACGCGGTGGCGCTGTATCACAAACTGGCTGCTGACCGGTTGGTGGCGGAAATCAACCAGGGTGGCGAAATGGTCACTCAGGTAATTCGTCAGGCAGATCCGAACGTGCCGGTGAAAATGGTGCGCGCAACGCGGGGCAAACACGTGCGCGCTGAACCGGTGGCGGCATTATATGAGCGCGGCCGGGTGTTGCATCTTGGTTCCCTGCCGCTACTGGAAGATGAAATGTGTAATTTTGAGCCCATTCTGGCGCGCTCGGGTACCAGCCCGGACAGGCTCGACGCCCTGGTATGGGCACTCACCGATTTAATGCTGACAGGCGAGGCGGGTAAACCCCGCATTCGTGAAATCTAGGAAACATTTATGCCTGAACTCTCCCAAACCCTGCGCGGAGCATATGCTGCCGCGCGTGGCCTGTTTGCGCCTGCAGAAACAAAAAAGAGCGCGGCCAACGGGCTCATTGCCATGCATGGGCAAGGTCAGGCGGTGTGGACCTCACGCAACCTTGCAGCCCTTACCAAGGAGGGGTTTGTGCATAACCCTGTGGGCTATCGCTGCGTACGCATGATTGCTGAAGCGGCATCCTCGGTGCCGTGGTTGCTCTATGAGGATGATGCGGAATTGAGCCGTCATCCATTGCTATCTTTGCTGGGTGGTCCCAACGGCGCGCAAACTGGCGGAGAATTGTTTGAGGCGTTTTATACCCATCTGCAAACTTCCGGAAATGCCTATCTCGAAGCAGTTGAACTTGATGGCGAGGTGCGTGAGCTGCATGTGTTGCGCCCTGACCGGATGAAACTGGTGCCGGGCAGCAATGGCTGGCCGGAAGCCTATGAGTATTCCGCCAATGGCAAGTCGGTGCGGTTTTCTCAAGACCGTGATGTGCCCCAGGTGCTGCATCTCAAACTTTTTAACCCGATGGATGATCACTACGGCATGAGCC
>CAJQND010000320.1 GCA_905479595.1 uncultured Hyphomicrobiales bacterium | reverse complement strand
ACGGCTTTTCTATCTAACTCCTCTCCATCAAGAATCAAAAAATGATTTTGGACAAATGGTTGCCAACCAACTTAGCAGAATAACATCGCAACTTTTTCCCCAGTTTGTCGATTGTCGCAGATAATGAAACAAGTCCGTCTCGGACAAAACCATCCCGAAGCCTGATTTACGTCAGATAAGTTTGGAACGCACCAGATTGATCAGTACTTTAACAATTTCCTAATCAATCAAAGCCTGAAGCATCTTGTGGGCACGGGAGAGTTTGTCTTCGTTCATGCGCACTAGTGTGATGTGGATTTGGACTGGCGAGTTGCCATTTCAGCTATCTCTGCCTGAGCCTAACCTCTCCAGAAATTATTGGCCTGCGCGACAGTCTGGAAATTTGTGGCAACGACTTGTGAGACCATGGTCAGGCTATCGGCGTTGTTGGCATAGTCGCCGCGCATGCGGCCGCGCGCGTCATCGTCGGGTTGTGTTTTCTTCACCGCCATGCGCGAAAGTTTAATCGCGAGTTCATAGCCTTCTTCGGGCGTTGCGGTGATCAGGCTGGGTAACCAGGACATGGGCATCTCCTTGATTTTTCATGCAGGGCGCGGTGATGCGCGCAGGGGTTCATTTCACGGTTTTGTTCAAATGGCGGATGAATTTCGGGCCCGGCCAGCAATCCTGGCGAAGCTTGTATTTGGTCTGGTATTCGCCGGTGGCAACCCTTGTGCGAAAGCCGATCAGACCATCTATGCTATCGCCGACATTATAGCCGAGCTTTACCATTTTCTTCTGCACCTTCTTCATTTGCGAGCGGGTATAGGTGGGCACATCGCGCCATTTCGTGACAAACGGTTTGTTGGCAGACATGCGGTCTGCCACATGGCCGACGAAAAGCGCATACACATCGGATTCGTTGTATTCCTTCAACACATAGAAATTCTTGGTGACAAGGAACGCCGGGCCATAACGACCGGCAGGCACCAGCAAGGATGTCGGGAAACTTTGCGCGGCTTTGGAGAATTTACGCCCCTTTACCCGGCTCACACCGCGCTTAAGCCAGGTTGAAACGTTAACCCGCTTGTCGGGCCCTTCCAGGGCGCAGGATACAGATTTTGGCAGGTTGACTTCGTAGCCCCATGACATTCCAGACTGCCAACCTTTCTTACGCAGGAAATTGGCCGTGGTTGCCAGCGCATCGGGAATATTGTTCCAGATGTCTTTTTTGCCATCGCGGTTGAAGTCCACCGCATATTTCAAAAACTGGCTTGGCAGCATCTGGGTGTGGCCCATGGCACCTGCCCATGAGCTGCGCATCTGGCCGCGCTTGATATGGCCCTGTTCGAGGATCACCAGAGCGGAAAGAACTTCCTTGCGGAAAAAGTCCCGACGCCGCCCGGCATACGCCAAAGTGGCAAGCGAACGCACGGCATAATGAGGGATTTTAGCGGCCCCATAGGCGGTTTCGCGGCCCCATACAGAAAGGATAACGGTTCCCGGTACCCCATAGTGCTGCTCAATCCTGGCAAGGGTTTTGGCGTATTTGGCCCGCAATGCCTGACCACGATTGGCCAGCGCGTATAAAGAGCGTTCTTTGAAATATCTGCTGGGGCTGCCAAACTCGGCCTGTTGCTCCGGCTTCCCGGCGCTCTTTTTCAAATCCGGCAAGGACCAGTCCAGGCTTACCCCGTTAAAGGCTGAATTGAACGTCTCGCGCGATACGCCTTGCGCCTTGGCATCACGCCATAATGTTCCAAGCCAGGCGCGGAATTTCTTTTCAGAAACTTTTTTTGAAGTCTCGCTGCCGGCCGCCAGCCCTGCATGGGTCAGATCAGGCACTGCAAGCGCACAGGCGCACACAAACAAAAGAGCTGAAAAATAAAAACACCTAAATCGCATCATCTAAATTTGTCCCGATTGTCCGTTTATGTCTCTTGTGCCGGTTACCTAATATTTAACTGAAAGTGGGCATATAAATGGCTGGATACAGTGATTTGCCTCCGGAGGGAATGTGAAATTAAAAACGCATATGTTGGTTGGCTTGATCAGCTTGGCGGCAACAGCAGCAGGATTTTCGACCGCAGCGCAGGCGCGCGAGGGCTATCGTGGCTACGCATCCCGGCTCCTCGCCTCCCTGCCGCCGGGCGCGCGGGTGCGTCCTGGCCTTGAAGCCTATCTCAATCAGCTCGCCTCTGCAGCCAGACGCAAAGCGGGACGCAAACCGCTAAAAGCCTCTTCGCTCGTCACCGGTGCAGCGCGCGGCCAGGCAGCAGAAATGCTCATTGGAAATTTTGTCGGCCATCATTCGCGAGGCGGTTACCGGTTTGGTGCACGCTTTGCGGCATATGCCGGCGACAATTACCCAGGCATGCGCGGTGAGAATGCCGCCCGCGACAGACGCCGCGGGGCGGTCAACAAGGCCAAGGCAAAACGTTTATTTGGCCAATGGCTGAACAGTTCGGGCCATAAACGTAATCTGATGAACCCGGCTTATCGTTATGTATCTACCGGTGCCATCCAATCAGGCCACCATCTCTATGCTGTACAGATTTTCTGGGAGCCTGCCCGGAAAAAGCCGGTCATCAACATGTTGGTCATCAATTGACCAGATTTCAACGCCAACTTGCGCAAACAACATGAGTTTACTTTATGTTGTTCCAGACAAATGATACGAAATGCTCGCAATTTGCGCAAAACCGTCATATGACGAACGAAGCTTTTATTTAAACCGGGCCTAGCAATTGGGGTCACACCCCAAAAAGCTCCCGCGAACCTACCAGGACGTGATGAATTTGCAGAATTCTTTGAAATCCCGCCTCACCATGCTGCTTGCTGCTGGAACCATGCTCACCGCCGGTTTGACCCTCAGCGGGCCTGTCTCCGCATATGATGAAGGTATCGATTCGCTTTCCGGCAATTATCTTGCCGGGCTTTATGCAAGGCGCTTGCAGGACAATGATGCTGCAGCAGAGTATTTCTCCCGCGCCTTGCGCGATGATCCCGAAAACGAGCTGATTATTTCGCGAGCTTTCGAACTCGAAGTCAGCCGTGGAAATTTCGACCGCAGTGTTAAGCTTGCAAAGCGGGTTGTGAAAAATGATCCCCGTCAGCGGATGGCCCGCACCGTGTTGGCCTTGTATGATATCAAAGCTGGAAAATATGCCAGTGCGCGTGAACATCTAACCCACGCAGCTTACACACCTCTGGGCCAGCTCACCTCAGCCCTGCTCACTGCGTGGGCATGGGCGGGAGAACGCAAGCTCGAGCAGGCTCTGGAAGCCCTCAATGAGCTCGACAAAACAGAATCATTTGGTATCTACATATCATTCAACGCTGCATTGATTGCAGACTTCCTTGGCAAACCGGCAGAAGCCAAGCGCCATTTCAGCCGTATTTACGACGATGCCAGTTCTTCACTCCGGGTCATCCAGGCTTATGGCAACTATCTTGAACGCACCGGTAAAGCCGATGATGCGGCTAAAATCTATAAGCGCTACGTGCAAGGCCAGGTGTCGCACCCATTGGTGAAGCAGACACTGACCAGAGTAGAATCTGGCGGCAAGGCCACACCACTTATCCGCTCTGTGCATGATGGCGCGGCCGAAGCCCTGTTTAGCCTCTCATCCGCATTGGCTGATCAATCAGGCACTTCGTTCGCCTTGATATACGCACAACTGTCTCTTCAGATGCGGCCAGGTTTTCCTGTCGCGCTCACTTTGCTGGGCGACATTTACGAAGACATGAAAAACCACAAGAACGCAATCGAGGCCTATGAAAAGGTACCAGCCGGATCGGCGTTGCGGCCAAATGCAGAAATCAGGGTGGCAATCAATTTCAACAATATGGGCGACGAAAAAAAGGCTGAAGAGAATTTGAAGGCGCAGATTGAACGCCGGCCTGACAATTATGAATCCGTGGTTTCGCTGGCTGATATTCTTCGTGGGCATGATCGTTTTGCGGATGCCGCCGAATATTATTCACGCGCCATTACCCTTGCCGGTGATGTTGAACCTCGCCACTGGATGCTCTTTTATTTCCGCGGCATTTGTTATGAGCGTTCAAAGCGCTGGCCAAAAGCAGAGGCGGATTTCCGCAAAGCGCTTGAGCTGAATAACGATCAACCACTGGTACTGAACTATCTTGGATATAGCTGGATCGACAAGGGCCTGAACCTCGAAGAAGCCATTGGGATGATCCGCAAGGCGGTGGAACTCAGGCCCAATGACGGCTACATCGTAGACAGTCTCGGTTGGGCATTTTTCAAGCTCAAGAATTACGCCGAAGCCGTCCAGCATCTTGAACGCGCGGTGGAACTAAAACCTGATGATCCGGTCATCAATGACCATTTGGGTGACGCGTACTGGCGCAGCGGGCGCAAACTTGAGGCTGGATTCCAATGGCAACATGCCAAGGATAATAAGCCCGAACCTGACGATCTGGTCGAAATTGAAGAGAAACTAAAATCAGGGTTGCCTGCAGAAACCCCCGATGCAGCTGTCGGCGAAGAATCCGAGCCAGACAAAAAGTCCTGAAGGTGTCGCGTGGCTCCTCAACGCGTTGAATTCGCCCCTGCCAAAGTCAATCTCTGCCTGCATGTAACAGGACGGCGCGGGGACGGATATCATTTGCTTGATAGTCTGGTTGTGTTTGCCGACGTTGGCGACACCGTGCGTCTTTCCCCGGCAAATCAGTTTACTTTGCGCATTTCAGGACCAATGGCAGCGGGTCTGGAAACCGATGACAGCAACCTCGTGTTGCGCGCCGCCCGTGCGCTGCATAAAGCGCGTGGCAGTACCATACGCGGATTTGAGTTGGAACTGGAGAAGAACCTGCCTGTAGCATCGGGTATTGGCGGGGGCTCGGCAGATGCAGCAGCAACACTGCGTGGTGTGCAAGCGCTGATTGATCCAGACAGACCAAATCCCGAAGACATGGCAGAGATCGCCCTGATATTGGGCGCGGACGTACCGGCTTGTCTGGGCACAGACCCTGTGCGCATGCGTGGTATCGGCGAACAAATCTCTGAAATACCGCCATTGCCTGAGTGCCACATAGTGCTGGTCAATCCAGGTGTGGAAGTGGCAACAGGCACGGTTTTTTCAAAACTTGGCGGCCGGTTTTCCGCAGGCCTGGAACAGTTTCCAACCCAGCCATTTACCAGCGCAGCTGACCTGTGTGCTTGGCTGAAGAGACAACGCAATGACCTTGAGGCCCCAGCTATCGCCAGCGCGCCGCAGATTGGCCATGTGCTGGATGCTTTGGCAGGAACGCAAGAAAATCTGTTGGCACGCATGTCTGGATCAGGTGCCACATGTATTGGTCTTTACGCGAGCGCCAGACACGCGAATGCGGCGGCAGACTCAATCACCAAAAGTGACAATGACTGGTGGAGCGTTGCGACACAGGTTCTGCCCATTTCCGGAACATCATGATCGCCGAACTGCAACGTCAGCTAGAACACATCATTTTCACCGACCATCAGCGGCGCGCGGCGCTCAATACTGTTAAGGCACTTAATTTGCCGGATTGGGCCATAGGTGCAGGATTTGTCCGCAATGCTGTCTGGGACCATCTGCATGAGTTTGCCGTGCCAACACCGCTCAACGATGTTGACGTTTTATATTTCAATCCTGGTGACATCGATCCCAAGCGCGAGCAAGAAGCTGAAGAAGCACTTGCTGAAATCATGCCTTCATTGCCCTGGTCGGTTCGCAATCAGGCGCGTATGCACCTTCGGAACGGCGATGCACCCTACACTTCAACGCGAAACGCCATGTCTCACTGGCTGGAAATCTGCACATGCGTGGGCGTGCGCCTTGCTTCGGAGGGGCAATTCGAAATTCTTGCACCACATGGCCTTGGCGATTTGTTTGCGATGCGCATTTCACCAACACCGAGCGGCAAAAGGCGGCATCACGAATATGAAACACGGGTAGGTCAGAAGGATTGGCCCGCTACATGGCCAAAGGCAAAATTAGTGCACGCGCTCAATACAGAAATCGACAGCATCGATTAGCGAAGACTTCAACGCACTTTGAGGAAAAATAGCCAGTGCATCGCGGGCTTTGGCGCCGTAATGACGCGCGCGCTCTACGGTTGCATCGATAGCACCATGTTCTTCCAAATAGCGGATTGCCTGGAGCAGGTCAGTATCGCCTTGGAGGCCTTTTTCAAGCTTTTCAGACCAGAATTCGCGCTGCACCGCATCGCCCCGGCGATATGACAGAATAACCGGCAAGGTTACCTTGCCTTCGCGGAAATCGTCACCCACTTCTTTGCCAAGCTCAGCCTGTTTGCCGGAGTAATCCAGAGCATCATCAACCAGTTGAAAAGCAACACCAAGATTGCGCCCGAAGGATTCCATAGCTTCTTGCTCTTCGCGTGGACGTTCCGCAACCGCAGCACCTACTTCCGCTGCTGCAGAAAACAATGCCGCAGTTTTCGCGTCGATGATTTTCATATAGGCGTCTTCGGTGGTGGTGATGTCTTTTTGCGCGGCCAGTTGCAGCACTTCTCCCTCGGCAATTACCGAAGCAGCGTTCGACAAAATACGCAGGCACTCCAGGGATCCGGTTTCCACCATCATCCGGAAGGCTTGTCCAAGCAGATAATCGCCGACGAGCACACTGGCCTGATTTCCCCAGATCATCCGCGCAGCTGGCTTACCGCGGCGCAGATCGCTTTCATCAACAACATCATCATGCAACAAAGTAGCGGTATGCATAAATTCAACGGCAGCCGCGAGCTTCACCGGTGCAAGATCGTCATCGATGCCACACATACGGCACGACGCAACCGTCACCATGGGGCGCAACCGCTTGCCGCCTGAATTGATCAAATGACCAGCAAGTTCAGGAATCATTTCCACATGAGACGTGGCATGAGACAGGATTTCTCCGTTTACCGCACCCATATCAGTGCTGGTAAGATCGAGGAGCGGCTGGAGACTCGCCTTGCCCCGCTCTTTTTCATCCATTGGTATGACGACGCCCACTTAAAACCCCTGCCCCTCAAATTCATATAAGTCATAATCCAGTCAGATTACAGACCGGACCAAACGGCGACCATAGACCAGCAGTCAAAACGGTCAAGAGCGACGTTTAGACGCCGCTATTTGACCAATCCAGATTCCGCGATAATGTAGGAAAGAATTCACAATCGTGATTCTTTGGCTCTGGTGCATCGCTCCACGGGAGGTCATACTGCTGGGCTATGACTGAATTGCTCAAAACGAATGATGTTGTGCTTATTTCTTACGCCACCGCGTTGCTCGCGGGCGAAAACATTGCGCATACGGTTTTTGACACAAACATGAGCGTGCTTGAAGGCAGCATCGGAATTTTGCCCAAGCGCCTGATGGTTGACCCTGAGCGCCTCGACGAAGCCCGCGAACTTATGCATGCGGCGGGGGTAATGCCATGTTGAGTGGCGAAAGCGCGTCTTCTGCAGAAAATGCTGTTCAGAAAAACGAAGAACTTCCACCGTCGCTCAGTGCGGATGGCTTTCTCGGCGGGCGATTAAAAATTCTGCAGCCGGAGAAGGGGTATCGCGCGGGCATTGATGCGGTATTTCTTGCTGCTTCTGTGCCTATACAGGCAGGGCAAAGTGCGCTCGAGGCCGGGTTGGGCGTTGGGGTTGTGTCCTTGTGTGTCGCGTCCAGAGTGCCAGGCGTCCACATCACCGGCGTCGAACTGGCATCGCGTTATTCCATGCTGGCTGAAGAAAACATCAAACGAAATTCGTTGTCCGGCAATGTCCGGGTCATTACCGGCGATGTGAAGGAAGCCACAAGGCGAGACCTCACCCATTGGCCGCCTACGAATTCTTTCAATCATGTCTTTGCCAACCCGCCGTTTTTTGACGATGGCAAGGTTACTCAATCGCCAATTGGATTGCGCTCGAATGCATTGAGCTTTGCTCCGCAG